>JAZNIQ010000106.1:0-6577 GCA_045577555.1 Candidatus Fimenecus sp. | reverse complement strand
AGCCGATTTATATAGCCCTCGCAAAATATCTTCGCTTTTTTCATGGAGCATATTATGAACACATCCGTGATAAATATTACAGGCTCCGATTCTGATTGCTCTGTTTATAGTGCTTTCGTCAACAACCGCCATAACTTCGTCAAGACTTCCATTAATCGGTGTTGTATCATGGCAAAACTGAAACAAGTCAGATGGCTCCCAATTCATAATTTCCTTTTTTCCTGAAAGAAAACCACAAATCAGTTCCCTATGAGATAGGGTATCCAGCATACTATTATAAGTTTGAATGTCCATAGCAGACAATTCATCCAGAATTACAACAATATCAATGTCGCTTGTTTCTGTTGCTTCACCACGACCATAACTGCCTTGCAAACCAACAAACCATACACGGTTTGCGAAAGTCTCATTTAATGCTTGCAAGAAGTTTTTCATCCAAGCAGCAATATCTATCATCTTAATCACCTCGTCAAATTCTTATTTGTTTAAATCTATTTTTCGATATGCTTTTTATAATTTTCAAATAATTCTGCTGAGTCAGGATGTCCTGCAAAACTTGTGGAATCGGGTGGATTCATAAGTCCCAGATACTGATATCCGAGAATTTTATCGGCATAAGGTGCAACATTTTCAATCTGTTTTTGTATCCGTTCAAACGATGCGGGAATTAATGCACTTTTATATACCATTCCCTCAAAATCAAAAAGTTCAATATCTGCCCAAAGTTTTGCTCTTCCTGCTTTATCGTGAGCATTACGTAATTTTTCGAAAATTCTTTTTGTTCTGTCAACTTTTGTTTTTCGTACACCAACCTCATCCTGATATGCGATAAAATCCACATCCAGTTCAGTCAGTTGACGAATAAAACGGTTATTTGCTATTGCAAGATTTGTGCCATAAGGGGCAATCAGCGTCTTTTTGTCCGGTGTCAATTCATGACAACGAGCAGAGCAAAGATTTACATATTTCATAAAATCCTTTGAATATCTTAAAATTATGCAGGTTTCATCAGGAAAGTACCAACCATAGAAACTTTTATGATGAGAGTATAGTTCAGCAATTTCCTCCATCGCCCTGAAAGAACGTTCAATTACCACTTTGCTTGTTATATTCTGATTTGCATTACGCCAATCACCGTAGAATCCGTTACCCAAAAACACCTTTATTCCGCAATTGTCCGCTTCACAAAGGAGTTCTTCAATAGGGTCAGCGCACGGTATATCGGCAACCGGAAAAACTGACGATTTAAAATAGCATTTTTCGTAAAGTGCAGTTGCCATAACCACTATGTATTCCATACCTAATGCGGAAATTTCACGAACTTTTCTCCGCCAATCTTCTCCGCTGAATTGGTCAATAACGGGATTCCAATATTTCCCTTCGGGAGTGTTATGATGATGAAACTCAAAAAATGTTCCATCAATTTTTCTATTCATTTTCTCCACCTCACAAGTGTAATCTGCATTTTTTACCATATGAATGGAATTAATCTATATTTTACTTTTTCTTTATACTCACGGTATCCGGCAAGTTCTTTTTCGAGAAGTTCCTCTTCATTTTTAATTCTCTTGGCAATTATAAACGGATACGCAAGAAAAATAAAAAATGAATATATGGAACCTAAAATAAGAGGCATTGACAAAAACAAAATCAGGGTAGCACTATACATCGGATGTCTTACAATACTGTAAAGACCTGTGTCAACAACCTTTTGGTTTTCCTGTACTTCAATAGTACGGCTAAGATATATGTTTTCACGAAGTACCTCTGCATAAAGCACGTACGATACAAGGAACATCACAGATGCCCCAACGGAAACCGGTTTTGGCAAGGTGTACCAATCAAAGCGAAATCCCAGTCCCGCAACAATAAAACCTGCTAAAAACATAAGGCCACTTAATTTCACAACGAGATTCTGTTCTTTTTGCTTTTCTTTGGCATTAAGTCGTTTTTTCAGCAATTCGGGATTTTTAAACATCATTACAATTCCCACTAAAAATATGGGTACAAATAAAACCCCGATAAATAGCCAACCATTGTAAAAAGAAAGAGTACCAGCAGGTAAAAATATTAATAATCCTACTAAAACAATACCTAATGATAATTTAAAAATGGCTTGGATGAATAACTTTAATGTCATTTTATCACCTTAACAAAATGGAATTCCTATGAATAAACATTCATTTAAACAATTATACCACCCTACACAATCAAAAACAACTCCCCACGAATTCAATTTTCATGGAGAATTCATATTATATTTTCTCTACTGATTACTTCTGTCAAAACCATTTGTACCCTTCAATTTAATTCCATCACAAAGGTTTTTAAATAAAAATGTTTACAATATATTTCCTTTTTGGTATTATAATCACATAATAAAGATAGTTCACATAAGGAGAAAGACTATGGCTTCAAATATTGTTGATAAAATCAGATACGAACAACCTTTTGATAATAAAGAGTTTAGTTCAGAACGCAACCGTATTCCCGCACTTTACACTCTCAACAACGGAAGTGTAATGGCCGGTGCTGATATTCGATATTCTCACGGTTCAGACTCCCCTAATAACATTGATATTGCAGTTGCAATTTCTGAAAATGGCTATACTGATTGGGATTATGTGATGGTTAATCATTTTGATGATTATGCCGACACAGTTACATCAACTGACAGTGCATCTTTTATTGATTCAGTTATTGTACAATCAAGCACAGGCAGAATTTTTATGCTTGCTGATGCTCAACCATCCGAATGTGGATATCTTCAATGCAAAACAGGTACAGGATACACCGAAATAGATGGTAAGAAATATCTGCTTTTAACAGCAGGAAACAACGGTGACAAATTAAGTTCTTTCGCATATTATGTTGGAGATTTCGACGGTGATTTTGCCCCTGTTTTAACACGAGCAGACAAAAAAGTTACGGATTATTATATTGACAGAGAATTCCGCCTGTATAAAAATGGAGAACCGATTTATGCTGACCAGAAAGGTGCAGAAGGTGTCAGAATTCAACAAAACATCTTCTACAGCTCCGCAGAACTTAAATGCTACAAGACCACTTATTTGTGGTTAAGATATAGTGACGACAACGGCAAGACATGGAGTAATCCGCAAATCATTTCCGAACAAGTCAAGAAGGATAAAGAATCTTTTTTAGGTGTTGGTCCCGGCAGAGGAATCGCAATAAATAACAAGGGTAAAGAGCGTATTCTTTTCTGTGTTTATGATAATAACGGTTTATTTAAAGACCCGATTTTTGAAAATGCAAGTGCTGTTTATACTGATGATAACGGAAAAACTTGGCACAGAAGCAATAAAATCAAAATTAAAGCAGGTCTTCAGAAAACAAGTGAGGCACAACTTGTTAAAATTGAGAGTGATGATTATAAGGCTTTACGTATGTATGCAAGAAATTTAAGCAACTACATAGCCTACTCTGACAGTACTGACGGTGGTGAAACCTGGACTCCTTTCCGTGCTGATAAAGCACTTGAAGGCACTAAAAACTGTATGGTTTCACTTATTGACACCACAAGAAAAATTGACGGCAGACAAATGTTACTCTGCTCATCAGGCGGTAACCTTAAAGCACGTGCTGACGGAATCCTTCGTGTAGGTCTTACTGCAAATGACGGCAGTGTTGACTGGATTAGCACGTATCACCTGACACAAGGTTTTTATGGATACTCATGTCTTACTGAACTTTCCGATGGTAATTTTGCTGTGTTCTATGAAGATGAAGCCGCACATCTTAAATATACCATTTTCAGCGTATCCGACAAGGGAGAAATCAATGAAATCAACGGCGATAATCTTGATTTCAAACCGGATTTATCCCCAAAAACAAAACGTTCAAACAAACTCAAACGTCTTTCTGCAAAAATCAAATTTGCATTAGGTCTTATGTAAAAAATTCCCCATAAAGCACCTGCTTTATGGGGAATTTTTATGTCTATTTTTATTTTACACTTGCAAGGAATTTTTTAAACTGAGCTTTGCCTTCTTCTGTTCTGTCAAACACACCGCACTGACCGAGAATTGCTGTAAAGACAATACCGATTTCGTCACGGATAATCTGGTCACAATTATTTTCATTAATATCAGCATACTTTGATTTAATCATTTCTGCCCAGTCAGCGTGTTTTGCGATTCTTTCGTCTGTTTTAATGTCCTTACCCTCAAGAATTGCCTCTTTTAAAATTGCCATTTCTGTTTTAAGACGTGCCGGAAGAACTGCAAGTCCCATCACCTCAATAAGACCGATATTTTCTTTTTTGATATGGTGATGTTCAGGATGTGGGTGATAAAAACCATCAGGATATTCTTCAGTTGTAATATTATTACGAAGAACAAGATCAACTTCATACTTGCCATTTCTGTATCTTGTAATAGGTGTGATTGTATTGTGGATTTCACCGTCATCAGTCTTGGCAATAATAAATGCCTCATTATCAGAATAATCACGCCATGTTGCAAGTATTTTACCTGCAAGAATACACATTCTGTCAGTATCTTCACTCTTAAGACGTATAACGCTCATAGGCCATTTTATGATTCCTGCTTCAACATCTTCGAATCCGTCAAAAGTGAATTTTTCCTCATAATCAGCCTTTGCCATTGCAAAAGTATAGTTACCGCCCTGGAAATGCTCGTGAGTGAGAATTGAACCGCCTGAAATTGGCAAATCGGAATTTGAACCGATGAAATAATGAGGGAATTGTTTAACAAAATCAAGAAGTCTGCGGAAATTCTTTTCACAAACCTTCATTGGCTTATGTGCTTCATCAAAAACTATACAATGCTCGTTGTAATAAACATATGGTGAATATTGCAGATAAGCATTTATTCCCTCAAGGCAGATAGGAATAACTCTGTGATTCTGACGTGCAGGATGATTAACACGACCTCTGTAACCCTCATTTTCTTTACAGAGCAGACAAGTAGGATATGAACTCTGTTCCATTTTTGTTGCTGCGGCAATGGCTTTAGGGTCTTTTTCAGGTTTTGCAAGGTTGATTGTGATATCAATGTCGCCATATTCTGTGCTTGTTACCCACTTAACATCATTTTTTATTCTGTATTCACGGATATAGTCACTCTTACGTGCAAGGTGATAATAATAATCAGTTGCCTCTTTTGGAGAAACTGCATATTTTTCCTTAAATTCCTTAATTACCTGTGATGGTCTTGGTGTAATGGCACCCATTACCTTTGTATCAAATAAATCTTTGTAAACAACTGAATCCTCACAAAGTCCTTTTTCAACTGCGAAATCAAGGATAACCTTTAAGATTTCTTCAAGTTCGGCATTTTTCGTTTCTGCATCAATTTCCATGCTATCCAAATCAAGGATTTCAAGAACACGGTTTACCGCCCAGATTTTGTCCTCATTTTCAATTAAATTTTCTCTTACGCCATATTCAACAAGAGAATTTATTGCTTCATAAATATTCATAGGAACACTCCTTATAACAGTCTAATATAATTATAGAGAAAAATATTATCTTTGCAAGATGTTTTTGAAAATATATTGAATATTTTTTTAATATATGATAACATATTTTGGCTATAAAACGAGGTGTAAAAGATTATGGTATGTAATAATATACTTGAAGCAATCGGCCACACTCCCATAATCCGTCTTAACAGAATGGTTGATGAGGACAGTGCCGAGGTGCTTGTTAAATATGAAGGTCTTAATGTTGGCGGTTCAATTAAAACACGAACTGCATATAATATGCTGAAAGCCGCTGAAAAGCAAGGTCTTATTAATGAAAATTCAATTATAGTTGAACCAACAAGTGGTAATCAGGGAATTGGTCTTGCACTTATCGGTGCAGTCAAGGGTTACAAAACAGTTATTATTATGCCAGACTCCGTAAGTGAAGAAAGACGAAAATTAGTTAATCATTACGGTGCAGAAGTTGTACTTATTCACGACGATGGTGATATTGGCAAATGTATTGACGACTGTTTGCAGACTGCTCTTAAAATACAGGAAGAAAATCCCAACGTATATATTCCGCAACAATTTACTAACCCAAAAAATCCTGAAGTGCATAAGCACCATACAGGTCTTGAAATTCTTGAACAAGTCGCAGGTGATATTCACGGTTTCTGTTCAGGTATCGGTACAGGCGGAACATTAAGCGGTATCGGTGAAGTTTTGAAAAGACAATATCCTAATATTGAAATTTGGGCAGTTGAGCCACAGAATGCGGCAATTCTTGCAGGTGGTACAATTGGCACTCATCTACAGATGGGTATTGGTGATGGACTTATCCCCGGCAATCTTAATCAGAATATCTATGATGATATTTACATTGTTACTGATGAGGAAGCAATTCAAACCGCTCGTAATTTAGCACGACTTGAGGGTATTATGTGTGGTATTTCAAGTGGCACAAATGTTGCTGCTGCACTTAAACTTGCGAAGAAGCTTGGCAAGGGCAAAACTGTTGTAACAGTCCTTCCTGATACAGCCGAAAGATATTTCAGCACACCATTGTTTGAATAATGAGTGCAGAGTGAAATAAACTAATTTGGTCAATTGTAGGGGACGTCGACTC
>JAZNIQ010000105.1:0-9395 GCA_045577555.1 Candidatus Fimenecus sp. | reverse complement strand
AGACCCACATAATTTAGGCGCTATTATTAGAACAGCGGAGGCAGCAGGCGTTCACGGAATAATCATTCCAAAACGCAGAAGTGCATCGCTTAATTATACTGTTGGCAAAACCAGTGCAGGTGCTCTTGAATATATGAAAGTTGCACGTGTTTCAAATCTTGCATCAACTCTAGAAGAATTAAAAGAAAAAGGTATGTGGGTTTATGGTGCGGATATGGATGGCGAGGATGTTCGTTCAGTAAATCTTGACGGTGCAGCGGTGCTTGTAATTGGTTCAGAGGGTGACGGAATGAGCAGAATTGTTCGTGAAAAATGTGACTTTATAGTTTCGCTTAAAATGAAAGGGCAAATTAACTCTCTTAACGCATCTGTGGCAGGCGGGATTTTAATGTACGAATTTTCGTATAAAAGATAAAATATAAGCTGAATAATTTTTCGGGGGAAATTTATTATGGCAGACAGAATATCTGAAAACTTGATTGATGATATCCTTAATGAGGCAAAAGCATATACTGGTGATGACACACCTGAAAAGTTGTATTCTATAGGGGATATTGATGAACTTTTAGCTGAGATAATGGGTACAGAAAAGACTGAGGAGGAAACTCCTGCGGTCAACACAGTTGTTTCTGAAAAACCAACTGTTAAAACTGAGCCTAAAAAAGAAACTAAAAAGAAATTTTCATTTGATATTTCCAAAATACAGAATTTGGATGATGAGGATGAAGATGTTGAAGAAACTGTAGAAGATGTAACTCTTCTGGAAGAGGATGACGGTCAGTTCGGTCTTGTTTCAGATGGTGAAGAAATCAGTTCAGAAAAAACTAACATTGAAATGGTTGAAGAAGAAACACCTAAACCTGTAACAGGTCAGATTTCTATCGAAAAAACAAGAATGTTTAATGAAGTTGACATTCGAGGAGCATATAATCCAAACATCTCACATAATTTAGGAAATAAAGTGGCAAGAGCAACTATAGGTGACGCTCAACCTCTTTCATCCCCCGTAATGGAAGAAGAAAAATACAGAAAGCACTTTATGAATAAACCTGTGCAGAAAATTGAAAACACACAGGAACAGAGAGCAATCAGAAATGCCGAACCGCAAAAAACTATTGAAACTCCCGGAGTTGTAGTTAAAAATGGTCAGGCAACGGAAAATACTGACGGTATAAGACCAATACCGACAATTGTTCCTGCGGAATATGAATTGGAACAGGAAAAGACTAAGTCGGATTTTGCTAAAACTTTCAGCGAGGAAAAGCTACCTGATAATCAGATTAAATTTGACGGATTTGACGATGAAGAAGAGATTTTTCAACAGTCAGAGGAGCAGGCAGAGGCAGAACTTCGTGAAAATCGCAAGGAAGTAATAAAGGATTTTGTTGAAGGTGATTTGCCTTTCAAGCGTGAAGTGGCAGGACCCACTGTTAAAAGACGTTATGAACGACAAAAAGTAGCCGTTGCACGCGAATACTTTGGTCCTAAAGACGGAGAAGCAGTAAAAAAAGTCTTTTCAATGGAAAAGAAAAACACCATTATCCGTCTGGTAATCGTTTCAGCAATCTGCTTTGTAATGTCGGTATTATCTGCGGTTGCAGGTATGGAAAACGGTAATTTTGAAATATACGGAAACAATGAGTTTGTATATGCATTGCTTCAACTCCTTTTGCTTTTTATTGCAAGCGGTATTAATTATCGTTCATTTATAAATGCATATAATAATATAAAAAATAAGATGTTTGATATGGATACGGTTGTTGCGATTTCTGCTATTGCCGGAGTGCTTCAGTGTCTTATCAGTTTTGCATTTACTGACAGCATTGAATCCGTTGCAAGACTTACCGCAGGCGCAGCAGTTGTTCCTATGATTATGAAAATAACTGGGGAACTTATCCGTTGCAAAAATGATAGTGAAAACTTTAATCTTATTTCAGAGAATGTTTCTAACTGCTATAGTGTGGAAAATATTGGTGATGAGGATACAGCAAATGAAATTGCAAGAGGTCTGATGCTTGGAAATCCTGAAATAAAGTACTCGGCAAAAATCGGATTCCCGCAGAAGTTTGTTGAATTATCTCGTTCTGCAGAAATTACAGGACCAATTTGTAAACTTACCATTCCTGCAGTTGCCATTATCGGTTTAGTTCTTGGTGTGGTTGCGGTTGCAAAAACAGGTAACCTTTTTGCGGCAGTCAGTGCATTTACTGCTACAGTATTGATGGGTATGCCTGCTACAGCCGGACTTTTGTCAGCAATTAATCTTCGCGCGACAAACAAACTTCTCAATGAAGATGGTGCATTGATTAATGGTTACAGTGCTGTTGAGGATGCAGTTAATTCAAACGGTGTAATAGTTGATGCTTGTGATGCATTTGAACAGGGCGGCTGTAATATTGAAGGTATGAAAACATACCATAAAATGCGAATAGACGAGGCAATTTTATATACAGCATCTGTTGTGATTGCATCGGGCGGTGTTCTTGCAGAGGTGTTTGATGGTGTTATCATCGGCAAACGCGAACTTTTACTTCCGGTGGAATCATTGGCTTATGAGGAAAAATTAGGTTGTTCCTGTTGGATACATAATCACAGGGTTCTTGTGGGTAACCGTGACCTTCTGGTTCATCATAATGTGGAAACTCCGGATAAGGATTTAGAAGAAAAATTCAAACAAAACGGCAAAAATGTTATTTATCTTGCTATTGAGGGTAAGATTTCTGCAATGTTTGTTGTTGTTTATAAGGCAAATCAGGAAACAGCAAGATATATGCGTGAACTTGAAAAAGACGGACTTACCATTTTCTTCAGAACATCGGATGCAAATATCACTGAAAAATTCCTTGAAAGAGAATTTGGTTTGCCTGAAAATGTTGTAAAAATTATTAACCCGGTTGCAGGTGATATGTTCTCAAAAGTTAAGTCAAACTGTGCTGACAGAAGTGATGCAAGGATAATTCACGATGGAGGCATAAAGTCAATGCTTGCTGCACTTCACGGTGCATTTGTAATTAATTCTTTTGTAAATTCATCAAGCTTAATTCAACTTATTGCAACTGCAATCGGTATAATTATTATGGCATTGTTTACATTCCTTTCAGGTCTTGCACAAGTTGGTGTATGGCAGATTATACTGTATCATATTGTTTGGGCGGTTATACTTTCCGTTCCTGTGTTAACACGCAAAAAGTAATTTTTATTTTAGGAGATGAACTGATTGGCAGACTTTTTAGAATCTGTTAAAGATATTGCCCTGTGGTTGTGGGGGTTTAACCAGGTAAGATTTACTGTTGATGCCTTGGTAAAACTTGGAATAACCACATTACTCAGCGGATTTATAGGATTTGAGCGAGAACATTCTCATCGTCCTGCAGGTTTCAGAACACATATTCTTGTGGCAGTAGGTTCTGCTCTTGTAATGCTCACTTCAGTTTATATTTTTGATAGTCAGGGTATGACGGGTGATGTTACCCGAATGAGTGCTCAGGTTTTAAGCGGTATCGGTTTCTTGGGCGCAGGAACAATTCTTCGTGAAGGCTTTTCAGTTAAGGGTCTCACAACAGCTGCCTCACTCTGGGCGGTTGCGTGTATAGGTATCGCTGTTGGTGCAGGGTTCTATGCGGGTGCACTGGTGGCAACAATTGTTATTTATCTCACTTTGAATTCACTCAAAAGATTTATTGTTCGTGGTTCAGCAGGAAAACTTCTTTTTATTGAAATCCGTGATGTGGGAACACAAATTCCCTTAATTACAAAAACAATCAAGCAATGCGGTGGCACAATTCACTCAATGGAAGTTGTATATACGGAAACAAAGGATTTAAAATTCAAGCGTCGTAAGGATACATCTGTTATCAAGGTGCTTGTATTCCCTAAAAATGATGATTCATTAGCTCTTATGATAACAACAATAAGAAGTATGGATGACGTTGAGGATATTTATGTTGACTGATAAAATAATTCTTTTTGAGGGTGAACATATTGAGACTTTAGGTGACGGAGTGGGATTAGTTGTTTCAAAAGAACATACTTTTGGCACAGATGCTATGTTGCTTGCCTCTTTTGCTAATCCTAAGAGAAACGATGTGGCTTGTGATTTTGGTTCAGGCTGCGGGATAATACCTTTTTTGTGGCTTCGTGATAAAAAGTGCAAGGCAATAAAAGCTGTAGAAATACAGAAAAATGCCTGTGACCAGATGGCTCGTTCGATAGAACTGAATAAAACAGATACAATTACTGTAATTAACAAAGATTTAAAAGAATTAGATAATTTAAAAGCAGGAAGCTTTGATTTAGTTACAATGAATCCGCCTTATAAAATTGAAAATGGCGGAATAAAAAACGATGAAATGTATGCAACTATTGCACGTCACGAAATCTTTTGCAATATGGATGATATAGCGAAAAGTGCGGCCCGCCTGTTGCGATTTGGCGGTAAACTTTGCATTTGCCATCGTCCCGAAAGAGTTTTTGATGCTATGTATGCAATGCGACAGAATTGTATTGAGCCTAAAACACTTCGTTTTGTGTCAAAAAATGGTGACACTCAACCTTGGCTTGTTCTTATTGAGGGTAAGCGTGGAGCAAAGAATGGCTTAAAAGTTGAAAAAAATCTTGTAGCGTATAATAACGACGGCACATTAACAGAGGAAATGCTGGAGATTACAGAAAAATACCGAAAATAAAAGGAGGTCGGACAAATGAGCGGAAAACTTTATGTTGTGGGAACACCAATAGGAAATTTGTCCGATTTTTCTCCGAGAGCCAGAGAAACTTTGGCGAATGTGGATTTTATTGCTGCAGAGGATACAAGAGTTACTTCAAAACTACTCAATTATTTTGATATAAAAAAGCCTTTAATCAGTTATTTTGAGCATAACCGCCGTGAAAAAGGTGAAATAATCGTAAAAAAAATTCTTGAGGGAGCAACCTGCGCGATTGTTACAGATGCAGGTATGCCATGTGTTTCTGACCCGGGGCAAGATCTGGTTTATCTTTGTCATGAAAACGACATTCCTGTTGAGTCCGTACCGGGTCCCACCGCCTTTGCAACAGCACTTGCAATCAGTGGAATGGAAAGTGGTCGTTTTACCTTTGAAGGCTTTTTAAGTACAAATAAACCGAGTCGAAAAGAACATCTTGAAGAACTTAAGAATGAAACAAGAACAATGATTTTTTATGAGGCACCTCACAAATTAAAAGCAACGCTTAAAGATATGTATTCTTATTTCGGTGACCGCAAAATTGCTATTGTAAAGGAACTTACCAAAATTCACGAAACAGTATTGCGGACAAGCCTTAAAGGTGCAATTGATTATTTTGAGGTTGAAAACCCTCGCGGTGAATATGTTCTTATTCTTGCGGGAGCAGAAAAGACAAAAGAAAAACAGCCTCCTACCTTGGAAGAGGCTGTAAAACTTGCAAAAGCACTTGTAGATAAAGGTGTCAGCGTAAATGAGGCATCAAAGACAGTTGCTGCTGAAACAGGGATTAAAAAAAGTATTATTTACAAAGAATTACTTTAACGGCTTGTTTGTATATTTGTAAGCACGATTGATTTCTCGGTCAATCACCTTTGTTGCTTCACGGATAACAGTATCCATAGTGGTTGGTAATTGTTCACTACGCTTTGGTTTGGCATCATCATTAAAAACAAGTGAGTCGATAAGATTGTCAATGGCTGCTGTGGTAAAATAAGAAGCTAATTCTTTTCGTGCAAGTTCGTGACCGGGAACAGCACCGTTGATGAGTGCGGTGAGATAGATTTTGTAAATGATAAGAACATAAATAGTTCTGATTTTTGATGAGTGATTTCTGCCGTAAGCACCAAGTCTGTCCATAAGATAAACTGATGAACGAAAAACAGTACTCATTCGCATTTCTTTATCCTGTGGGATTTCGTGTTCAGCAAATAAAGCATCGGACATCATCTTGGTTTCAGTTATACCTAAAAGATAGTCGGTACTTACGTCATAAAAGGTTGAAGCACGGCAGAGAAATTCAAGTCCACATTCTCTAATCCCTTTTTCATAATGGGAGAGAAGAGCCTGTGAAACACCTAAGGCAGTTGCTGCTTCCTTTTGACTAAGATTTTTTTCTTTTCGCAACTCTACAAGTCTTGTTGAAATTGATGTACTCATTTTAAACCCTCTTATACTTAAAGTATAAGAATTATACAACTAATTAAACATTTTGTATATTGTATGAAATTACAAATTTTACGGAGATAAAATATGAAAACTTACCAAATTCATTTAATTCGCCATGCTGTTACAAAAGGAAGTCTTGAGGGCAGATATATAGGTCATACCGATGAGTCAGTTTGTGACGAGGGTATGGCACAACTTAAAGATATTATTGAAAACTATGGTAATTATCCTGAGGTTGATGCAGTTTTTTCAAGTCCGTTAAAAAGATGTATTGAAACTGCACAAACAATTTATCCTGACAGAAATCCTATTATTCTTGATGATTTAAGAGAGTATGACTTTGGTGAATTTGAGGGCAAAACTGCAGAGGAATTACAGGATGATGAGGATTTTGCAGAATGGCTCAGTGGTACAAATCCTAATAAAGCCGCACCATTTGGTGACAGTCAGGTAAGATTCAATTACAGAATTTGCGACTGTTTTGAGAAAATTGTTGACGGCGTAATTAAAGCGGGCGTTAAAAATACGGCAGTTATAACTCATGGTGGCGTGATTATGTCACTTATGCAGACTTATGCGCTTCCTGAAGCACCAATGCATGAGTGGTTGACACCATCTTGTTGTGGATATACAGTTCGTATTGACCCATCAATCTGGTCAAGAGGAATGAAAGTTGAGGCTATTGCAGAATGTCCCGCACAGCCGGAAACTTTTGAACATGAATTATGGGATGTTTATGACCCTGAGAAAGACCCGTTTGATGTTGCTTATTGGGAAGATGATTCCAATTTTACAGATGAGCAATAAAATATTACCAAAATAACTATAAAAATTACATTGAATGAAATTTTTTTCAATGATACAATAAAAATAATAAAACATAAGGAGGTAAAACTTATGCAAATGACAATACGTTGGTTTGGTAGTGAGAAAGACACTATTACATTGGAACAGATTAAACAGATTCCGGGTGTTGTAGGTGTTGTTCCTGCATTACATGCCCTTCCTGCAGGTGAAGCATGGCCGCTCGATATGGTTATGGCTATGAAAAAGGAAATTGAGGATGCAGGTCTTACTATGGAATGTATCGAAAGTGTTAATATTCATGAAGATATTAAAATTGGTCTTCCTACAAGGGATATGTATATTGAAAACTATAAAACAAGCATCAGAAACCTTGCAAAAGCAGGGGTTAAGGTAATTTGCTATAACTTTATGCCTGTTTTTGACTGGACAAGAACTGACCTTGCAATGAATATGGGCGATGGTGCAACTTGTCTTTCTTATGACGGTGCACAGATTGAGGGTAAGAGTCCTGAGCAGATGTTTAAGGATATTGATGATAACTCAAACGGATACGCAATGCCAGGCTGGGAAACAGAAAGAATGCCTGAAATTAAAGAACTTTTTGAAAAGTATAAAGGCGTAACAAAAGAAGACCTTTGGAATAATCTCAAATATTTCCTTGAAGCAATTATGCCTGTTTGTGAAGAATGTGACGTTAAAATGGCTATTCATCCGGATGATCCGCCATGGGATATTTTTGGTCTTCCAAGAATTATTACAAGCCGTGAATCACTCAAAAAGCTTCTCACAATGGTTGATAATAAATATAACGGTCTTACTTTCTGCACAGGTTCGCTTGGCGCAAACCTTGATAATGACCTTCCAAGTATGATTCGAGAATTTGGTGACAGAATTTATTTTGCTCACCTTCGTAACATCAAGGTTGTTGACCGTCATTTCAATGAAACAGCACACGAATCAAGCTATGGTTCACTTGATATGTACGAGATTGTAAAGGCCCTGTATGACGTTGGTTTTGATGGATATGTTCGTCCTGACCACGGAAGAATGATTTGGAACGAGGTTGCTCGTCCCGGTTACGGACTTTTTGACAGAGCACTTGGTGCTACATACTTGAACGGCTTGTTTGAAGCAGTTGAAAAGGGGAACAAATAATGGTACATGAGAATTTAAAAGGTAGAGTAGCAGTTGTTACAGGCGGAGGCGGAGTTCTTTGTGGCGATTTCGCAAAAACTCTTGCAAAACAGGGTGTTAAAGTTGCCGTTCTCGACCTTAATGAGGCAGCAGCACAGAAAGTGGCAGATGAAATTGTTGCCGATGGTGGTGTTGCTATTGCAGTTGGCTGTAATGTCCTTGAAAAAGAGAGTATGGAAAATGCACGTGCAATTATCAATGAAAAACTTGGCACTTGCGACATTCTTCTCAACGGTGCAGGCGGAAACAATCCAAAAGGCACAACAACAAAGGAAACTCTTGAAAAAATTGACCTTATAGAAAAGAATGATGATATTAAAACATTCTTTGACCTTGATGCAAGTGGTATTTCATTTGTATTCAATCTTAATTTCCTTGGAACACTTATTCCAACACAGGTTTTTGCACGTGATATGGCAGAAAAAGAAAATACATGTATTGTTATGGTAACATCAATGAATGCTTATCGTCCTCTTACAAAAATTCCTGCTTATTCAGCGGCAAAAGCAGCAGTTAAGAATTTTACTGAGTTTATGGCAGTTCATTTTGCAGATGTTGGTATCCGTGTAAATGCTATTGCACCTGGATTTTTCTCAACAAATCAAAACAAAGCGCTTCTCTGGAATGAAGACGGCAGTCCAACTGCAAGAACAAATAAAATTCTCAATGCAACACCTATGAAGAGATTTGGTGAGGCAAACGAACTTTCAGGCGCATTGTTGTTCCTTTGTGATGAGGCATATTCAAGTTTCATTACAGGTACAAGCATCTGTGTAGATGGTGGATTTTCCGCATACAGTGGAGTTTAATCGGAGGTATTACAATGAACTTAAATTTAAGAAAAAAAGAAGATTGTATGTTTGATATGATTTCACTTGGTGAGATTATGCTTCGTCTTGACCCGGGTGAAGGCAGAATTAAAACTGCTCGTTCATTCCGCGCTTGGGAAGGTGGCGGTGAATATAATGTAGCCCGTGGACTCCGTCGTTGTTTTGGTATGAAAACGGCTGTTGTAACTGCATTTGCAGACAATGAAGTTGGTCGTCTTCTGGAAGATTTTATTATGCAGGGTGGCGTTGATACATCACTTATCAAGTGGGTTAAATATGACGGCATCGGCAGAACAGTTCGTAACGGTCTTAACTTCACAGAACGTGGATATGGTATCCGTGGTGCAGTTGGTGTTTCTGACCGTGGAAATACAGCAATTTCACAGCTTAAAGCAGGGGACATTGACTGGGATTA
>JAZNIQ010000104.1:0-3310 GCA_045577555.1 Candidatus Fimenecus sp. | reverse complement strand
GACGGCTATAATGCACTGTATCTTATGGTTGCTTGTGCAGTTTGTGGTGTGTTACTGCGAATTTTTATGCGCAATAACATAATTACTTATATCATTATGAATTCGGGCATTACAGCCATTTATCTTATAACATATGTGCTGTTTTTTATCTCTGCAAGGGGAATTGATGGCGGAGTGCAGATGTTTTTCAGATATTATCTGCCAATGGGTATTTACTCTCTTTTGCTCACACCATTCTGGTATGTGCTTATAAGAACAGTCAATCGAAAATTTTCATTTGATTATACGGAATATTAATTTGGAATTAAGGGAAAGGACGGTGATAATGTGAAGGGAGCATACAGTTTTAAAATGAGAGCGACAGCTTTTGTTGTTGCTGTTTTGTTCGTTATTTCATTTTTTATTGCCGACCTGTTCAGAATTCAAGTACTGAAGGCTGACGAATATTCTGCACAAAACCTGTATTATTCTTCTGCAAAAACAGAAATACAGGCAATCCGCGGTGAAATTCTTGATACAAACGGTCAGGCTCTTGTTTACAGTACTCAGTCCAATACAATTTACATCAATGCTTCTTATTTTCCATCAGCATCAAAACAGGACGAAAGAAATGTTATAATGCTGGAGCTGTTAAAACTTTTTAAGGAAAATGAAGTCGAGTATAATTTTGCCGATTTTATTACCATTGAAAATGGTCAGGCTAAATACACTGAAAATATTGCAAACATCCGCAAAATGCTTTTTAAAAAGGATTATCTTAACCTTAACAGTTATGCAACAGCAGAAAACTGTTTTGATGCTTTGGTTGAGTATTATGATTTACAAGATTTGTCAAAAGAAGATGCTGTTATGCTTGCAACTGTATATGTTGCAATGGTGAGGGCGGACTTTTCTAAAAACAATCCTTATACATTAGCAGAGGATATTCCAACGGATTTGATTGCTTATATTAAGGAGCAAAGCAGATTTTTTGCAGGGATAGAAGTCCGTGTTGATACTGACCGTGAATATTATGATGGTAAAATTGCGCCTCACATTATAGGTTATTATGATTATATCAGTGCAGAGGAGTATTCTTCTGTTACAGATAAATATAAGGAAGCAATTAGTGATACTTCACTTACTGAAGAAGAATTGGCTGAATTGAAACTTCGTTCATATAAAATGACGGATAAAATCGGCAAATTCGGTATTGAAAGTGCTATGGAAAAAGAACTTCGAGGCACTAATGGTATTCTTACCACAACCACAAATGCCGACGGCACAAAATCTTCAGTTGTCACAACAGCACCTGTAAACGGAAATAATGTTATTCTTACAATTAATGGTGATTTACAGAAACAGGTTCAAGAGATTTTATCTTCTAAAATTGACAGTACAAAACAATCAGGTAAGGTTGATACTGCAGGTAGTATTGTTGTTATGGATGTAAAGGACTTTTCTGTGCTCGCCTGTGCAACATATCCAACATACGATTTGTCAACATATAAGGAAAATATTGTAGAACTAAACAGGGATGCTTCAGCACCTTTGTGGAACAGAGCGTTACGAAGCACATATGCTCCGGGTTCAACAGTAAAACCTATTGTAGGTCTTGCAGGACTTGAGGAAAACATTGTAAAGGCAAGTGACGGTATTTTCTGTGACCTTGAATATAATTACTTTAAGGATTTACCGCTTAATTGTGTTGGTTTGAATAACCACGGCGGTTCATATGTAACACTCAGAAGTGCTTTGACACATTCTTGCAACACATATTTTTATGAAGTTGGCAGACTTTTGGGTATATCAAAAATCAATGAATATTTTACAATGTTCGGATTGGGACAAAAAACAGGTGTGGAACTTACCGAAGCAACAGGTATTGCTGCAAGTAAGGAAAACCGTGAGGCACAGGGCGGAATCTGGTATCCAGGTAATACAGTGCAGGCAGCAATTGGTCAGTCGGACAACCTGTTCACACCAATTCAGCTTTGTTCATATGTGGCAACTCTTGCAAATGGCGGAACAAGATACAAAGCACATTTTGTAAAGAGCATAAAATCATACGATTATTCTGAAACTATTTATGAAGCAGAACCTATTGTTCTTAACAAAGCGGATATTTCAAAGGATTCATTTCTTGCGGTGCGTGAGGGCATGATTTCCATGGCAAACACAGTTTCTGCATTTAAAAATCTTGGCTATAAAGTTGCGTCGAAAACAGGTACTGCACAGGCGAAGAAAAAGGTTAATGGCGCAGTGGTTTCATACACTAACGGTTTTATGATTTCTTATGCACCGGCGGATGACCCACAGATTGCCGTTGTAATTGCTATTGAAAATGTGGACTCAGCTGGTCTTGGCAATTACATCCGTGAGATTTATGATGCATATTTCAATCAGAATTCTGATGTGACAGCATCACAACAGAGCGGTATAATATTAAGATAATCAATATTTTGAATTTTCTTGTAAAAAACACAAAGAATAATATTAAGAAAACACTTGATTTTTAAAAAGTCTTGTGTTATACTATCAAGGCTATCTCTATGCGCTCGGGTGATTGAGTAAACTCGTAGAGTGTTTCACCTGCTTTCATCTGGGGCATTTGAGCATAAGTTTACTATTTATAATGAGGTGAAATGACAATGACACAGGCAGAGAAGCAGGCTATTATGGCTGAATATGCTACTCACGAAGGCGACACAGGTTCTCCTGAAGTTCAAATCGCTGTTCTTACAAAGAGAATTAACGATTTAACTGAGCACCTTAAAGCTAACAAGAAGGACCACCACTCACGTCGCGGTCTTCTTAAGATGGTTGGTCGCAGAAGAAATCTTCTCGCATATCTTCAGAAGAAGGATATCGAAAGATACCGTGCAATCGTTGCAAGACTTGGTCTTCGTAAGTAATCAAAACTTTTTAAGGCAGATAAGTTTTCGCTTATCTGCCTTGAATTGCTTTTAAAGCAAGTATTTTTCGGGGTGAAAATTTAAGGTTTTAGCGGTAAATAGAGCTTTTAAATAAGTTTTAAAGGTTGTATTTATTGCTAAACAGATTTTTACCCCGATACAGAAAAACAAAAAAGTAAAGGAAGGTAAAAAATATGTTTTTCAAGAATTTTAAAGTATGGGAAACTGAACTCGCAGGCAGAAAATTGACTCTTGAAACAGGCAAAATGGCAGGTCTTGCTAATGCTGCTATCCTTGCTCGTTACGGCGAAACAGAAGTTCTTTGTACAGTTACAGCTTCTGCAAAACCAAGAGAGGGTGTTGACTTTTTCCCTCTTTCAGTTGACTATGAAGAAAAAATGTATTCAGTTGGTCGT
>JAZNIQ010000103.1:0-4013 GCA_045577555.1 Candidatus Fimenecus sp. | reverse complement strand
GGTCCATCAATTGCCACATTAATCATAAATATTTTCCTCACTATTTTTATTACTTGCAGAAACCCCTGCTAAATGTCCCGTAGAAAATGCGATTTGCAAATTAAAACCACCCGTATAACCATCGCAGTCAATAACCTCACCTGCGAAAAACAGACCTTTACATATCTTGCTTTCCATAGTTTTTGGATTAATTTCACTGATTTTTATTCCACCTGATGTCACAATAGCTTCAGAAATATCGTTAAAATCTATAACAGTCAGTTTTAAAGCTTTAATTGTATCAACAAGATTTTTACGCATTTCTTTTGTAATCTGATTTATCTTTTCAGAATGCTTAATATGTGCAAAACGCAAAACAGGTGAAATTAATGACTTGGGTAAAAGAAATGCTAAAACATTTGAAATTGACTTGTTGCTATTATCAGCAAAATCTCTTAAAATCCGTGCATCAAGTTTTTCGTGTGACAATGCAGGCTTCAGGTCAATATAAATTTCATATCTTTCTTTTTCCATATTTCGCATATGAGCACTTGCTGATAAAATCATCGGACCAGAAACACCAAAATGTGTAAAAAGCATTTCTCCAAAATCATCATATATTTCTTTTTTCTTTTTTATATCAACAACTTTAATCGCAACATTTTTGAGTGATAAGCCCATACATTCGCTACAAATTCCTTCACGACAAACAAGCGCTGATAATGATGGTCTTAACTCTGTAATCGTGTGTCCAACAGATTCAGCTAATTTATATCCATCACCGCATGAACCTGTTTTTGGATAAGATAATCCACCTGTTGCAATAATTACAGCATCAGAATAATACTCATTTTCAGATTCTGTAATTACACCTTTGATACAACCATCTTCCATTAACAATTTTACTACTCTTTCAGTCTTTCTTTGAACACCCATATCTGTCATATATCTGTTCAAAGCATCAACAATGTCAACGGCTTTATCACTTACGGGAAAAACACGATTTCCGCGTTCAACTTTCAACGGAACTCCATAATCGTTAAAGAAATCCATAACATCCTGTGCATTAAATGCTGAAAAAGCGCTATATAAAAATCGCCCATTACCTGGAATGTTTGAAATAAATGACTGAACATCAGACACATTATTTGTTACATTACATCTTCCCTTCCCCGTAATCATCACCTTACGAGCAATCTTATCATTACGTTCTAAAAGAATTACTTCGGCACCATTTTCCGCTGCCGCTCCTGCAGCCATAGTTCCTGCAGCACCTGCACCAATTACAATTACACTACTACTCATTGCTGTCACCATCGGACTTATCATAAACCTGATATTCATCCCAAATACTTTCAAGTTTATTAAAATTATTATATACTTCCTCACGACGACTGAAAGTAAGTGCAACAATCAAAGCATTAATAAGACTCAACGGAGCTACAAGAGAGTCAACCACTGAAACCATATCACTTTTTGCAACCAGCAATGTATCAGCAAATTCAGCAATCGGCGAAACATTTGAATCAGTAATTGCTATAATATTTGTACCTCTGTCATTAATAAATCTCAAAGCATTTATCGTCTGTTTTGAATAACGCGGAAAACTAATTGCAACACAAACATCAGCTTCATTTATTCTGAACATCTGCTCAAACATTTCACTGCCGCTTGTAGTATCAATAAGAACAACATTTTCGAACACAGGGTTTAGATAAAAATAAAGAAAACTTGCCAATGCTGCAGAACTGCGAACACCAAGAATATATATTTTTTTTGCTTTATTAATAGTTTCGACAGCTTTTTTAAACTCTGTGTCACTTACACATTCAAGAGTATCTCTAATAAGTTCAATATCACCATTAAGAACTTTTTTAATTGCATTGTCTTCACCAATCAGATTACTTGAAACTTCCATACGCTGAACAGAAGTTAATTTTGATTTAATCATCTGTTGAAGTTCTTTTTGAAGTTCAGGATAACCCTTAAAACCCATTTCTGTCGCAAAACGAACAACAGTTGACTCACTAACACCAACTTTTTCACCTAATTTTGATGCTGTCATAAATGCGGCTTTATCATAATTTGTAGAAATATACTGTGCAAGTTTTTTATGCCCTTTTGAAAGTTTTTTACCACTTAAATCAATTTTTGACAATATAAAAGAATTCAAAATAACATCTCCAAGACTTTAAATAAACAAAATAATTATACAATCAATAGCATTATTTTGCAACCATTTTTGCAGGAAATCTTGCAGAATATTACACCTTTTTAGGGAAATACACCTTCTCTTTTGCACATTTATTAGGCACATATAAAACAAGATTGTATAAATCTGTCGTTTTATTTTCAATTTCAAAAATATGACTTATATTTTTATTACTGAATTTAATAATATCAGAGTATTTAACAATAAAGGGTAGTTCGCTACGCTCAACTATGGCACCTAGTTTAAAAGATATATTACTATTCAAGCCTAACAATCTGCAATATGGCGCGCGAATATTCAAATCTGATTCTTTCACTCCAAAAACTTGGCACAAAATTGCACGCCTGATTCTTGAATGTGTATATCTTTTTGTTTTAGCATTATCATATATTTCTTCCAATGATTTACCATTTATAACAGCATCTTTTATTCTGTTTTCAAGGCCTTCTGCCATATTGGCAATCTGATTAGATTTATCATTTAATTTTAAACGCAAAACACCTTGGAAAATGCTATCATATTTTTCATATGACAAATAATTTCCTTTTGAAATATTTTCTTTATATAACTTATACGTGTTAGTGGGTACGAAACGCTCAAAATCTTTATCGTCTATTATTAAATTGCGAATATGTGTTGCTGAGGCAATATTATCAACCGAAAAGTCGTCATTATATCCAGCGCCAATTCGTGAAACGGCAACAGGAATCATTTTTGATTTTACATTTTTTAACGCTTTAATGTATTCTAATGCGAGAATATTATTAGGAGTCGAAATATCACACTGAATATATTCGTTAATTGTTAATTGTCTTGCCGACGGATAATTTATACCTTTTTCAAGATGCTTTTTCAGCTTGTTATCAAAGTCTTTATCATACATAATATCAACAATATTCAACAATTCTTCAACAGTTGCACCTTCAGTGCCAAATGTAATTTTATCACAACCAAATGAATCAAGTATTCTAACAGCATTTTTAGCAAAGTATTCTGCTGATGATGTGGCATACACAAATGGAAGTTCAAGGATAATGTCCACACCATTTTGCAACGCCGCTTCTACTCTTATGTCTTTCGGAAAAATTGCAGGTTCTCCTCTTTGAACATAATTGCCACTCATAACGCATACAACAATATCATCCTGTTTTTTTACAGAATCAATCAAATACTTATGGCCATTATGAAATGGATTAAATTCACAAACAATACCGATTACAGACATATTTTTACCCCTTTTGTAAAATATTGGTAAAAGAAATCTTGAAATTATATAAATATAAGTATATAATAATACAGGTTTATAATTACTTCAAGAAAAATTTATAAATGGAGATGTTAAAATGAAAGTTCTTGTTATCAATGCAGGTAGTTCATCACTTAAATATCAGCTTATTGATATGAATGATGAAAGTGTTATCGCAAAAGGTATTTGTGAAAGAGTTGGCACACCTGAAGCTTGTATCAGCTTTAAAACACCTGACGGAGAAAAAATTGAGTATAATGCTCCAATGAGCAATCATACTGAAGCATTTGCTGCTGTAAAACAGGCTCTTACAGAAGGTGAATATAAAGTAATTGACGATATCAGTGAAATTACTGCAGTTGGTCATCGTGTTGTTCAGGGTGGTATGGGCTTTACAGAGTCCTGTCTTATTAACGAAGAGGTTATTGCAGAGGTTGAAAAGTTCAATCCTTTGGCACCCCTTCACAATCCTGCTAATATTCTTGGTATTCGTGCTTGTACTGCAGTTCTTGGCGAGAATGTTCCTCAGGTAGCTGTGTTCGATACTTCCTTCCATTCTCATATGCCCCCAAAAGC
>JAZNIQ010000102.1:0-2900 GCA_045577555.1 Candidatus Fimenecus sp. | reverse complement strand
CTGTCTTTTTTAGTGATACTCGATCCCAAAAATCTCCACATAAAGAGGGGAAAGTCGGTCGCTTAAAAGCTCGGCAAAAGTATAGCCTTCAGGATGTAGAGAAGTGAATTTATCACATTTTTGAAGCATCATAATTGCTTTTACTGAGTCTTGCTTTGACTCAATAAAAAAATGCCCCTCAAGAAGGCGACAGATTCTTCTGACATAGGAAAGACCGTTTTTGTCGTAGGGCAGAGCACTTAATTCGCCACCGCTTATAATTTCAATTTTAACATAATTTCCGGCTTCAATTGTTTTTGTGGTTACAAGGGAGTTGTTGCCGTAAAGGTATGCATTTGACAGAAGATTGAGAATTGCTTTTGTAACAAGACGGTGATTTCCGTAAACAGAACAGGTGGAGTTTCCACAATAGATAAAGCTTTTACCATTGTTGGAAGCGAAAATGTCAAATGCGGAGGTTATGCTGTCACAAAGTAAAGAAATATTCACGGTTTCAGGTGAAAACTCAAGGTTACAATTAAAATCCAATCGACGAAGAAGTTTATATTGGTTACGAAGACTGTTTTCATCCTGTTCCTCAAATGATTTATCAAAAAGGAATTGTAACTTTTCTCTCAAAAAGGCAGTTTCGTCAGTGTAAATTTCAGAAAAATGCTTGTAATTCATATAAAAACAACCTCCCATACTATAAATTTTATACCCTTTTTGGCTTAATATTCCTTGATTTTTATAGTAATTGACAAAAATTTCACATAAAGTTAAATTTTTCAAAAATACTCTTGCATATTTGCTTGAAAAGTTATAAAATAATACTGCACTAATGCGAAATAATATTAGTAATAATTTTTTTGGAGGAATTCAAAATGTCAGTTAAAGTTGCAATTAACGGCTTCGGCCGTATCGGACGTCTTGCTTTCAGACAGATGTTCGGCGCAGAAGGCTACGATGTTGTAGCAATCAACGACCTTACAAAACCATCAATGCTTGCTCAGCTTCTCAAGTATGATACAGCACAGGGTGGCTACTGTGGTAAAATCGGCGAAAACCTTCATACAGTTGAGGCTGATGATGAGGCAGGTACAATCACAGTTGACGGCAAAACTCTTAAAATCTATGCTATGGCTAACGCTGCAGAGCTTCCTTGGGGCGAAATCGGTGTTGACGTAGTTCTTGAGTGCACAGGTTTCTACTGCTCAAAGGCAAAGAGCCAGGCTCATATCGATGCTGGTGCTAAGAAAGTTGTTATTTCTGCTCCTGCAGGCAACGACCTTAAGACAATCGTATTCTCAGTTAACGAAGATACACTTACAGCTGATGACACAATCATCTCAGCTGCATCTTGCACAACAAACTGCCTTGCTCCTATGGCAAAGGCTCTCAATGATTATGCTCCAATCCAGAGCGGTATCATGGCTACAATCCACGCTTACACAGGTGACCAGATGATTCTCGATGGTCCTCACAGAAAAGGCGATATGAGAAGAGCTCGTGCCGGTGCTGCTAACATCGTTCCTAACTCAACAGGTGCTGCAAAGGCTATCGGTCTTGTTATTCCTGAACTTAACGGCAAACTTATCGGTTCTGCACAGAGAGTTCCTGTTCCAACAGGTTCAACAACAATCCTTACAGCTGTTGTTAAGGGTGAAGTTACAAAAGAAGGCATTAACGCTGCTATGAAAGCTGCTGCATCAGAAAGCTTTGGCTACAATGAAGATGAAATCGTTTCTTCAGACGTTATCGGTATGAAATACGGTTCACTCTTTGATGCAACACAGACAATGGTTGCTAAGATTGCTGATGACCTCTATGAAGTTCAGGTTGTTTCTTGGTATGACAACGAAAACAGCTACACATCACAGATGGTTAGAACAATCAAATACTTCGCAGAACTTTAATTCTAAAAAAGTATATAAAAATGAGAGCAGGTATAAAAACCTGCTCTTTTTGTTTGTCACTGTTTGCCAATATTCAGTTGGTATTTTAAAAGATTAATCTTTCTTACAAAGTGACTTCGCACTCTTTCATAACAATTATCAACTTCGGGATGTGGAATATTTGAACTTCCAACAATTTCTCTGAACATTCTGTTTAATCTTTTTCTTGCCCTTACAGATAGTTCTGGTGGTGGCAACGATTCATAACATTCAAGATTTTCATCCATAAATATCACCTTTCTTTCTTGAATGACATTCATAGAATGTCAACTACTAAATAATTATAACATATAATTCATAATTGACAAGCACAAAATGTCAATGAGGTGTGTTTATGTTTATAAACAAAACGGATAATGGTACAAACAATATATGTGGCAAAGCGATTTATGAATATCGTAAAAAACATAATATTTCACAAAGAAAATTGGCAGATATGTTACAGTTAGCCGGATTGGATATTGACAAAAATGCAATTCAGCGAATTGAAGCAGGAAAACGATTTGTTACAGATATTGAAATTAAGTTCTTGTCAAATACGTTAGGGTTGACATATCAAGATTTGTTGGATATATAAAAATGAGAGCAGGTGTAAAAACCTGCTCTTTTTGCACTTATTTTTTCATCTGGTCAAGAGTTTTGTGGAAGGAGGGTAAGAATTCGTTTGCAAAAATCTGAACTTCTTCCAACTCACTTTTTTCGATAGCTTTTAAAAGCTTTTCTTCGGCTTCACAGAATTCTCCGTTGCCGGCTTTTCTTTCCTCAACGCATTTTAAATATCCGCTTATTTTATCCGCTGCTTTGACTAATTTCCAAAGTTCCTTATCTTCGTTTTTCTTTTTGAAAAGTGGTTCATATGACGGAATTAAATCCTCGGGGAGCATTGAAAGGAGTTGCTTTGATGCATTTTTCTCCACAGCCTTGTATGCCTCTTTTGTTTCCTTGCTGTAATATTTAACAGGGGTT
>JAZNIQ010000101.1:0-3642 GCA_045577555.1 Candidatus Fimenecus sp. | reverse complement strand
ATAGTATATGCAACAAAAAATTATTCTTGTTGTAAAAATTTTCAGAAAGGGGCGTTTTCTATGTGTGAAAAGCCAAAGTTTTACATCACAACAGCCATTGCGTACACATCACGCAAACCTCATATCGGCAACAGCTATGAAATCGTGTTGACCGATGCCATTGCGAGGTACAAGCGAATGCAGGGCTTTGATGTTTTCTTTATGACAGGAACTGACGAGCACGGACAGAAAATTGAGGAATACGCCAACGAAGCTGGTATCAGCCCTAAAAAATATGTTGATAAGGTTGCGGGCGAAATCAAAGGTATTTGCGACCTTTTGAATACAACTTATGACCACTTTATTCGTACAACTGACGATTATCACGAAAAAGCAGTTCAAAAGATTTTTCAAAAGCTCTATGACCAAGGTGATATTTATAAGAGCGAATATGAGGGACTTTACTGTACTCCTTGCGAGTCTTTCTGGACCGAAAGCCAATTAGTTGACGGCAAATGTCCTGACTGTGGCAGAGAAGTAAAAAAAGCAAAAGAAGAAGCATATTTCCTCAAGCTCTCAAAATATCAGAAACAGCTTGAAGAATTCATTGAAAATAATGAAAACTTTATTTATCCGGAAGCTCGTAAAAAGGAAATGCTTAATAACTTCATAAAACCTGGTATTCAAGATTTGTGTATTTCCCGTACTTCATTCAAATGGGGCGTCCCTGTTCCCTTTGACGACAGACACGTTGTTTATGTATGGTTCGATGCACTTCTCAATTATATTACCGGTATTGGTTATGACCCTGATGGTAGCAGTGAGCAATTCAACAAATATTGGCCTGCTGATTGCCATATTATCGGTAAGGATATTGTAAGATTCCACACAATTTACTGGCCAATTACTCTTATGGCTCTTGGTATTCCATTACCAAAACAAGTTTATGGTCACCCTTGGTTGCTTCAAGGCGAAGACAAAATGAGTAAATCTCGTGGTAATGTTATTTATGCTGATGACCTTACAGAGATTTTTGGTGTTGATGCAGTTCGCTACTATCTTCTTTCAGAGATGCCACACGCACACGACGGTTCAATTACTTATGAAGCAATGATTGACCGTTTCAACACAGACCTTGCAAATACTCTCGGTAACCTTGTAAACAGAACAATCGCAATGCAGAATAAGTATTTTGACGGCGTTGTTCAAGCACCAACTTGTCCTACTGAATTTGACGAAGACTTGAAAGAATCTGCAAAGAAAGCACTTGCAGGTTTTGACAAATACATTTCAGAATACAAGATGAGTGATGCTGTTGAATGTGTAATCAATTTTGCACGTCGTTGCAACAAATACATTGATGAAACTATGCCTTGGGCACTGGCAAAAGACGAAGCACAAAAAGAAAAGCTTGGCACAGTTCTTTATAATCTTCTTGAGGGTATTCGTGTGCTTTCAGCACACATCTCACCTATTATGCCTGAAACTGCAGTTAAGATTGCAGAACAGATGAATGTTACACCTGCAACTTATGAAAGCATTCAGGAATGGGGCGGACTCCCGACAGGAATCAAGGTTGGTACTGCTACTCCTCTCTTCTCAAGAATTGATGGTGAAAAGCTTATTGCTGAACTTCAGGCTAAAAAAGAGGCTGAAGAAAAGAAGAATGCTCCTGCACCAAAAATTGAGGGACTTGCACAGATTGAATTCAATGATTTTATGAAGGTTGAACTTCGTGTTGCAGAGGTTAAGAATTGTGAGCCAATCAAAAAGGCTAAAAAACTTTTAAAACTCACTCTTGACGACGGTACAGGTACTGACAGAATCGTGGCAAGTGGTATTGCAAAATGGTACAAACCTGAAGATTTAATCGGCAAAAAAGTAATTGTTGTTGCAAATCTTAAACCTGCAGTTCTTTGCGGTGTTGAGAGTAACGGTATGATTCTTGCAGCAGATGTGACAGAAGAAGATGCAAAAGTTATTTTTGTTGACAAAGATATGCCAAACGGAGCGAGAATAAGATAATGTATCACAACATTTTTGATTCGCACGCACACTATGACGACGAGCAGTTTAATCTTGACAGAAACGAACTGCTCGTTTCTTTTAAAGAAAAAGGAATTTCAGGTGTTGTATGCTGTGGTGTAAACATAGAAACAAGTGAATTTGCAGTAGAACTTTCTCACAAATACGATTTCGTATATTCTGCCGTAGGTTTTCACCCTCTCGACAATGATGAATACCGTGATGGTGATTTAGAGAAAATAAAAGAGTTAGCTGAAGACGAAAAGTGCGTTGCCATTGGTGAAATCGGACTTGATTATCATTATGAAAAAGAAAGCCGTGAAAATCAGCTTGTAATTCTTGAGAAGCAAATTCAGTTAGCAAATGAACTTGATATGCCTATAATTTTTCATGACAGAGAATCTCACGAGGATACTCTTAACATTCTGAAGAAATATAAGCCAAAAGGTGTCCTTCATTGTTTTTCAGGCAGTGTAGAAATGGCAAAAGAAATTATAAAACTTGGTATGTATATTGGTCTTGGTGGTGCTGTCACCTTTAAAAATGCAGTTAAACCTTGCGAAGTTGCAAAATATGTTCCAAGTGACAAACTGCTTATCGAAACAGATGCTCCATATATGACTCCCGTGCCATTCAGAGGGAAAAGATGTGATTCATTACACATCCCATACACAGCAGAAAAGATAGCCGAACTCCGTGGAGTCACAGCACAGGAAATTCTTGATTTAACAAACGAAAATGCAAAAAAATTATTTAATATAAGGTGATAATTATGCTTAAACATATTGTAATGTGGAAATTTAAAGATGCAGAAGGTAAGACAAAGGATGAAAACATCGAAATCGTAAAAAATGGTCTCGAAGCTCTCCCGCCAATGATTCCACACATAAAGAAGCTCACTTTCCTTAAAAATCAAGTAGAATGTGAGAGAAATTTTGATGCACTTTTAGTTGTTGAAACCGAAAACGAGGAAGAGTTAGAAAAATATAAAGTTCACCCAGAACACAAAAAGGTTGCTACCTATGTTGCGAAAGTAACAGAAAACCGCGGAGCAGTTGATATTTATGAATAAAAATGTCCCCAATTGGGGACATTTTTATTCTTCATTTTGTGAAAATACGCATCCGCAATAATTTTGCCTATAAAGGTTGAAAACTTTACTTAATTCTATTGAACGTTTATAGCCTTCTCGTTTTTTGAAATCAGCTGGCAACCATTGCGCATTATATTCTTTTGCCAAATCATTACCGATTTCATTAATTTTTTCGGCATTTTTAAGGGGACTGATAGTAAGCGTTGTTGTGAAATAGTCGTAACAATATTTTTTTGTTTCCTGAACTGTTTTCTCTAACCTCAAATGATAACATTTAAAGCATCTTTCTCCACCCTCGCGACATTTTTCCATTCCCTTTGCTTTTTTGTAAAACTTTTCACTCTCAAAATCACAATCAAGCATTTTTACCGGGTGTTTTGTTTTCATTTCAGAAATCAGCCTTTTTTGCTCTGCTTTTCGTTTTTCGTATTCTATTTCGGGATAAATATTCGGATTATAATATAGCACAGTAATATTAAAATACTGTGACAAGTATTCAATGCAATAACTACTGCAAGGGGCACAACAAGAATGGAGAAGAAGTG
>JAZNIQ010000100.1:0-5820 GCA_045577555.1 Candidatus Fimenecus sp. | reverse complement strand
GATAACCTATGCAGGCTGTCTGCTGATAAAGCTGACTGCTCTGTCTGAAGGTGTATTTTTCAAGATTTTCGGTAAGTGGTGTTACATAAAGCTCTGTCATCTTGCATCCCTTTCCTTTCTTCTGTGGGCAATATCCCTCTGAACATCGTCCAATCTTTCCTTTGCCCAATCGGGAAGGTCATCCTTCTCAATGATACCGAGGACATCCGAGCGTTCAAACCTTGACTCTTTACCGCTGTAAATATTTGTGCAGAAGCAGGCAGATCCCCTTGAATTAGGCTCTGCACCGAAGCCGCCCGTACAAAGCTGTAACTGCTTTGTTGAAATCTGATATTCGGGCTTGAACACATCAGCACGGATAACAACTACCTTGTTTTTTATTCTGTCATCGGCCTTAAGCACCTGACAGCCGTCCTTTGTAATCGGTGTCATATCCACGCTGATTTTTGATTTTTCGTCAATGACCTTTTCTGCTTCATTTTTAACTCTTTCGGCAAATATCTTTACTATTTCCGCATAGTCACCGCCTACAAGAGCATCGACATATCTTTCAAATATGCCGTTATTTTCATAGTTGGCTACAACAAATCTTTCATCGGGAGCAGCAGTTTTATCCTCACCGATTATGATTTCTTTTGTACCGATTTCAAATGCTGTGGTAACCTCATAATTACCTGCCATTCTTTTTTCTTCCATAATATATACCTCCTTTTATTCGTTTTTAGTTGTGAGCATTACAGAAAGACCGAGAGGGGTAAAAGAATAGCTTTTTGTACGGTCAAATCTGCTTTTGTTGTGTTCCGTTCTCAAAATATATCCTTTGTGGCGAAGTCTTTTAAGAGCACCGTAAACTGCACCCTTACCCATAAAGGGAAATACTGCCGTAAAATTGTTTACAGAGCATCTGTACCACAATTTACCCCAAAGAATGAAGCCTTTTTCTTTCTGTTGCTCGTATAAATATCCTGCGATTAAAGCAGAATTTATACCGCAATTTTCCGCTATGATATTACTGTATTTACAAGTCATAATTTTAATCCTTTCTCAAAGAAAAAGGACTGCTCCTTTTCTTTGAGAAGGAAACAGTCCAAAAGTATTTGTTGTTTTATTTATCTTCCGATGTACCAATCGTCATACGCCGAATCTGTCAGGCGTACTGCATCAGCCTTGGAAGCTCTTTTAATCATACCCGATGGTGTCCAGAAATCTCTCTGTTCAATACATACCGTATAGTCACCGTCGGGATACCATAAGGGAGTAAAATGAACATAACCGTAAGTGCCGTTTTCTCTGAAACGCCATTTATCATTGTTAAGCTCAAGTGTTCTGAAATTGCCCTCTGTTCTGCCGTAGCCGAATTCGGGGAATAAAGCCATAGCATACTGTGAGGTTGTGTAGCTGTCTGTATTCGGAATGTTGTAGCCTACAACGGAGCTTACGGAGTTTGTAAGGGAAAGTGCAAGACCGTAACCTGACTTCATATTCCACATTCCGCTTACCTTTTTGGCTGTTTCACCCGTCGCAGGGGTGATATACGGTGTAGTGTTAGCTATGCCTACGGCATATTCGTATTTTTTGAATGTGCCGTCTTCATATTTCCATAACCACCATGAGGCCGCACCGCTTGTGGTTGCAGGCAAGGTCGGTGTACTGAAGCCGCTTGGCTTTTTCTTTTCAAACTGTGTATCGGGTGTTTCCGAGATGATATACGGCACAGTTGAATTGTACATTGTTTTCTTGTTATATGATGCTCCGTCATCAATAATTTCACCCGTAATCTTTACCTGTCCGCCGTTAATACCCGTAGGCACCTTCCATTTAAAATACAGAAGGTTTTTATCACTGCCCGGCACAACTACATTCTCTATTGTTTCAGTATGAAGAAGAGTGCTGTTTCTGTAAACCTTGAAGCGAACATCAACCTCATCTGACGGAATATAATTATCCGTATAGCCGTTTTTCAGCCAAAATGAAGAAACAACCTCTGTCTGTTCACGGTATGCGGCATTAGGTGTAATGGGTACAAGGGTAAGAGGATGATTAACCTTGCAGGTAAGGGTTAATTCATTGTTTGTTCCGTCTGTTTCGTAATCGGTATTACCTATACCCATACCTTCCTGATATACACCGCCCCAAATAGTGAATGTTCTCTTATTCGGCACGGTAAACTCTTTACCCCATAAGCCTGCATAACTCTTTGCAGGAATGGAATAGACAGCATTTCCTATTCTTTCTCGGTCATTATTGAAGTTTTCAACAAAAACCTTTGCATTGGTATTGTTGTAATAAATATATCTTACCTTAACCTGCTGTCCGGCTTCAAGCTTTAAGGGGTCGAGCTCCTTGTTTGTGTTCTTATCATAGAGCTTGATTTCATCGAGCTGTAAATCACAAGGTTCAACGGGAAGCTCTATCCAAGAGGATTCTTCCGTATGTGCCTTATCATTCATCCACCAAGTTGTTAACTTAAATCTTAATTTATTCTGTGATGTTAAAGGCACGGTATATGTGTTAAGAGAACTGTTGAATGTCTGAACACCTGAATTATTTAGATAAACCTTATTCTTTGCAACATCGTATCCCTCGTTTTCCGTATAGGCAGGTGTCCATTTTGAGCCGTTGTAATAGTGTAATGCTCCTCTTACATATTCCAAAGGAAACCAAGAGTTTCCGCCCTTGAACTTGTAGGCTAACTTTACGTGCTGTCCCGAATAGAGATTACCGCTTGAGCCGTCCATACCGCTGTATGCAGTTATAGCTCCTTCGTAGCCTCTTGCTTCAACCTTATATCTGTAAACAACAGGCTTAACGGGGATATAGAAGGTCTTGACTGCACCGCTTTTAAGAACATTACCCGAAGCGTCTATCCAATCGGTTTTAGCCTCGATTTCATAATATTCCTTGCTTAAAGGTACTGTTTTGTAATCTCCCGTAAACTGTACCGGGAAATACTGCGATGCGGAGCTTGAACTACTAAGCGTAACATCTCTTGTTGTCCAAGAGCCTCCTTTATACCTTACATACTGTCTTGCTTTATAGCTCTCTATTTCAGCCGGGAAATGTATGTTAAACCAAATGGTATCACCCATAACAGGATAGTTTGTTTTGTAAACATAATCATCAAATACATTGCCCCTTGTATAGCCGAAAAGAGTTGTTTTATCGCTCTTTGTGCCTTCATACACACTGCACTGTTCAACGAGAAGAACGGGGTCATATTCCCACTGTGCGTAAAGTGTAACTGTTGCACCGTCAGTAGTTGTCAGATTTTTAACTGACTGCTTATCCTTATAGGTTGTACCGCTTCCGTCAGCCTTTGTATTCCAATTCTTGAACTTATATGATGTTCTCGTAAAGCCGTTTGCAGTAAGGTTTTTAGCAACATCATAAGTCATACTCATTGAAGCAGTTGAGCCGCCCGTTGAACTGTTACCGTGGAACTTAATTGTGTAAGTTATCGGTGTCCACTGAGCATAAAGGCTTATTGTACCGCCGTCTGTTGAGGTCAGATTTTTAACTGACTGCTTATTGGTATATGCCGTTCCGCTGCCGTCTGACTTTGTATTCCACCCTGTAAACTTATATCCTGTCTTTACGAAACCGTTGGCAGTCAAATTCTGAGCCTTGTCATAGGTCATTGACATTGAAGCTGTTGAGCCGCTTGTACTGCCGTTTCCGTAGAAGTTAATAGTGTAGGTTATAGGCGACCAGCGGGCATAAAGATAAACAGTTGCACCGTTTGTTGTAGTCAGATTTTTAACTGACTGCTTGTTGGAATATGAGGTGCCACTGTTATCTGATTTTGTATTCCAATGGGAGAACTTGTATCCTGTTCTTGCATAGCCGTTAGCATTAAGGTTTTTAGCTACATCAAACTTCATATTCATACTCGAAGTGGTACCGCTTGTATATCCGTTACCGTCAAAGGCTATGATATATGAATTGGTATCCCACTGTGCATAAAGAGTAACGGTGCCGCCGTTTGTAGATGTCAGATTTTTAACTGACTGCTTATCATAATAGCTTGTGCCGCTTCCGTCAGCCTTTGTGTTCCACCCTGTAAAGTGATAACCCGACTTAACAAAGCCGTTTGCAGTAAGGTTTTTGGCAACATCATAGGTCATTGACATTGACGCTGTCGAGCCGCTTGTGCTTCCGTTACCGTTAAACTTGATTGTATAGGTATTAGGTTTCCATTGAGCATAAAGTGTCATACTCACATTGCCTGTTTTGATGCCTGAATTAAGGTCTGTTGGCTTAATCGTGTTGTCGCTTTGGCTGAAGGTTGTGCCGCCCGATGAAGTAGTGCCCCAAGACTTGAAGGTATATCCCGTCTTATACAGACCAAAAGTACCGGCATTTGTAAGACCGTTATCTTTGGTTTTGTTGTAAGTCCAAGTCTGAATATACTTTGAGCTGTCAGCTTCCTTATACACTACCTTTGATGAAAGATAGTAAGTATCGGAGCTGATTGCACCGCCGTTGGCATTAAAGCTGACCTTTAACTTATATGGGGACCACTGTGCATAAAGATTAACGGTTGCACCGTTAGTTTTGGTAAGATTTTTAACTGACTGCTTATTACTGTACGATGTGCCACTGCCATCAGCTTTGGTATTCCACCCGGTAAAATAATGACCTGTCTTTGTAAATCCGTTGGCGGTGAGCTTCTTTGCCGTACCGTAGGACATACTCATTGATGCCGTTGAGCCGCTTGTACTGCCATTACCATTGAACTTAATGGTATAGGTAATATTCTGTGTTTCGTTATATGCAATACCTACGCCATATCCTTTAGTAAGGATTGTGTTGAAGGTAGCTCTTGATGAACTGCCTATCTTTGATGCAGCAGTCCATAAACCCTGACCGTCGGGAGTATATAACTTGTTAGGCCATATACGGTTAGTGTACGGAGCAATAAATCCCCAAGTTGAGGATGTTCCGTTGCTTGAGCCGCCGTCAGAGCTTCCGCCCAAAACACTTCGTCCGCAATATGCCATTTCTGTTACGGTCAATGCCTGATATTCGCCTGCAAGGCAAACATCAAAAAGAGGCTCGATAATTACCTTATCACCGTAAACCATATTATCAACACTACCGACACCGAGCTTTGAAAGCACCTGATTGATATTTGCTTCATAGCTCTGCCATGTTTCAACGCCACTCGGATTGGGAAGGTCTTTTACAAAGCTGATATTTGCTTCCTTGTAGCAGTTGGTTGTGTTGTAGGTAGTTGAAAGTGTGGCATTTCTGTTTGAGATGACTCCCAGCTTATTATACTTCTTTGAAAACTTCGCAGAGGTTGAATATGCGTGGTCACCGTTTGAGGTATCTCTGTAAACATCAATTACCTTTGTAACCTTCATATTACCGTCCGCATCAACGGCAGAAAAACGGTAGCCGACAACACAGTTTGAGTCTTCGGTGTCACGGATAACATAACCCGTGTTACTGCCGTTTACGGCATCAATACTGCCGCCTGCACTGTCGCCGTCCCAAGAAAGGCCAAAGGCTGAAATGGGAATTGATGAAAAGAGAGTGAGAATTACAAGAAAAATTGATAATACTCTTTTAATAACTATCATCCTTTCCGATAAAAAGTAAAAGCCCGACATTAAGCCGAGCTTTCATAGAGAATTTAATTTTAATGTGTGTGACAAGTTCTTGCTTTAACTGTCTTACCGCAATCGGGGCATTTAGTATCAACGGTAAATCTTACGCAAGTGCCCTTTGAGCCGTCACCGATTTTCTTGGTACAATCGTCACAATATTTATTCGGGTCCTTCTGTTCTGAATACTTAGTACACTTTGAAATATCAT
>JAZNIQ010000099.1:0-3931 GCA_045577555.1 Candidatus Fimenecus sp. | reverse complement strand
CAAAGAAGATATGATGAATGCTTGGGAAACAATTCTTCTCAATCAATTCCACGATATTATTCCGGGCTCATCAATCAAAGAGGTTTATGAGGTTTCTCATAAACAGTATGAGGAAATCGGTGCAGTTGGTAACGAGATTATCAACGACACAACAACGGATATTGCAAACAAGGTTGAGGCAACTGAAGGCTATGTTGTTTTTAATCCGCATTCATTTGTGAACAGCGGTGCAGTTGAGGTTGACGGTAAATGGGTTTATGCAGAAAATATTCCGGCAAAGGGATATAAAGTAATTAATCCGACTGTTATCGACAGTAAAGTCACAGTTACAGAAAATTCGATGGAAAATGACTTTTTCCGTTTAACTCTCGACGAAAAAGGCACATTCACAAGCATTTTCGACAAGAGAAATAACCGTGAAGTTCTCAAAAATGGTCAGCGTGGTAATGTGATTACCGCTTATGAGGACTATCCAAGAGAATATGATAACTGGGAAATGAGCAGTTATTATACTGAAAAGCATTGGGAAGCAGATGACGTTCAATCTGTTGAAATTCTTAACGAAGGTGAACGTGCAGGACTCAAGATTACAAAGAAATTCAAAAACAGCACTATTGTCCAGAGCATTTACCTTTACAACAATATCGATAAGATTGATTTCCAGACCCATATGGATTGGAAAGAGTCACATCTTATTCTCAAAACGGCATTTCCTGTTGACGTTAATACAAACAAGGCAACTTATGATATTCAATTCGGCTCAGTTGAACGACCAACTCATAAAAACACAAGCTGGGATGCTGCTCGTTTTGAGGTTTGTGCTCATAAATACTGTGATTTGTCAGAATATGGCTATGGTGTAAGTATTCTCAATGACTGCAAATACGGTCACGCAATTCACGACGGTGTAATGACCCTTACTCTCCTTAAATGCGGTACATTCCCTGACCCTGATGCTGACAAATGTGAGCATACATTTACATATTCACTTTTTCCACACGCAGGTGATTACAGAGAAGCAGGCACAATTAAAAAGGCTTATGACCTTAATATTCCAATGATTTGTAAGAAAGTCGGGGAAAACAAGGGTACTCTTGCAAATGAATATTCATTCTTTACAGTATCTTCAGACAATGTAATTTTTGAGACCGCAAAGAAAGCGGAAGCAGAAGAAACAATCATTCTTCGTGGTTGCGAATATTTCAACAAACGTACAACTGTAAATGTTAAATTTGGTTTCAATGTGAAAAAAGCATACCTTTGCGATATGCTTGAAAACAATATTCAGGAATTGAATGTTGAAAACGACACAATAACTGTTGATTTCAAGCCGTTTGAAATAAATACAATAAAGGTTATTAAATAAAAAATCTAAGGGAGATTGGTTATGAAAAAACTTTTATCAGTTTGTTTAGTACTCATTATGATGCTCTCCATATTTAGCGTAACAGCATCAGCAGAAACCATATCAGGTTCAATTGATGAACTGTATTTTAATGTCCTTATTGATGATGTGTACTATGTTCTTATGGACGGCACCGCAATAGTTTCAGGTTTTGCTTTTGATGAATATGATGTTTCACCAAAACCGGGCATTGTTATTCCTGAAACAGTTACTCACAAAGACAGTAGTTTTACAGTTTCAATTATTCTGCCGGAGGCATTTTCGCTGTGTAACTACACTTCAGTCACACTTCCGTCAACATTATCATATATGGGTGATGGTGCGTTTATGTCCAGTCCGTATCTTGAAAACGTGGTAATTCCTGAAAATTGTGAATTTGAGTACTTTGGCGGTAATGTTTTTATAGACACTCCGTTTGAAGCAGAAATTTACTTAAAGGATGAAACAATTTTTGGTAAAAATGTGCTTTATTCATATATAGGAAATGCTGATGAATATGTTATTCCGTCAAATATTGAAATTCTTGCACCTTTCAGTTTTTTTATGTCAGGTGTCAAGAGTATTGTATTTAACGATAAAATCACAGCAATTCCAAGTTGTGCATTCGCATCATGCCGTAATTTAAAAGAGATTAATATTCCTGACAGCGTAGAAAGTATTGCTGACGGTGCATTTAAGGATTGCACAAGTCTTGAAAAGATTACAGTTGGTGAAAATGTAGGAACACTCGGTGTAGGATGTTTTTCAAACACAAAAATCAAGAACTTCCATATCGGACCTAATTTAATTGATTTTAATGGTGCTTTTAATGACTGTAAAACCCTTGAAAGTGTTACAATTGATGAGGCAAATACATTTTTCATAACTGATGGTAATGCTATTTATAGCAAATCAACATTCTATTTCGGCAATGATGAAAGAGAAGGCTTACTCCTTGAATATTATGTTCCGTCAAATGTGCAGGAGAATTTGACTCTTAAAACCGATGTTTGTGCAATTGGTGCATATGCTTTCTACGGATGCAAAGGCATTAATGAAGTTGTGGCTAAAGAACTTGAATATGTTGATAGTTATGCTTTTTACAATAGCAGTATCAAGAAATTTACAGCAAAAGGCGAATATATGATTTTTGATGCAGCCTTTAAAAATTGTAAAAATCTTGAAACAATAAATCTTGAAAAGGTTAATCATATAGGCGCAGCAGCTTTCGAAAATTGCACATCACTTCAGAAAGTTGAGTTTTCAGATTCAATTTATATAATTGATGCACTTGCTTTTTCAAATAGCGGACTTAAAGATGTAACAATTTATGGTGATGACTGTTATATTTATGAATCTGCATTCAAGGGTTGTAAGAATCTTGAAACTGTAACCCTTGAGGAAGGTGTTGCTTATATTGATGTGAACGCATTCCTTAATTGTCCGGAACTTAAATCAATTTATCTTTCAAAAACAGTTAAGGAAATCCAGGATAATGCTTTCAACGGATGCGATAATGTCACATTTAAACTTATAAAAGGAACAACTGCATATAAGTTTATAAAGAATAACACAGACTTTAATTTTGAAGTGGTGGGTAATTATTCAATATTCCAGAGAATTATTGATTTCTTTATATCACTTTTCTTCTGGTTTTAAAATAAAAATATAATGTGAAAAAGAGGTAATTTAAAATGGATTTAGAACAATTTGTAAACAATATGTTGGAATTTGTAACAACAAAGGGGCTCAGCCTTGTTGGTGTAATTCTTATAGTTGTTTTTGGATTAAAGGCAATTAAGTGGATTAAAAAATGGATAAAAACATCACCTAAACTTGATAAAATTGATTCAAGCCTTCGTTCATTTGCAGTAAGTTTTGTAAGTGTTGTTTTATATGCAATTCTCTTCGTTACTGCTCTTATGATTTTAGGTGTTCCTGCAACATCTTTCATTGCAGTCCTTACAACTTGTGCCGCTGCTATCGGTCTTGCATTGCAAGGTTCACTTTCAAACTTTGCAGGCGGAATTATGATCTTGCTCTTTAAACCTTTCAAGGTTGGTGATTTCATTGAGGCAGCAGGGGAAACAGGTGTTGTAAGTGAGATTTCAGTTGTTTATACAGAACTCCTCACACTTGATAACAAGAGAATTACAATCCCCAACGGCACACTCACAAACTCAGTAATCGAAAACTATTCTTCCGAGGATTTACGTCGTGTTGACCTTACATTCAATACTGCATATGACTGCGACATTGAAAAGGTAAAAGAGATAATCAGCAAGGTTATTGAGGCACATCCAATGGCTCTCAAAAATCCCGAACCATTTGTACGCCTTTCAGCACATAACGAAAGTGCACTTACATACACAGCACGTATCTGGTGTAAAAATGCAGATTATTGGGATGTAAACTTTGATATACTTGAAAATGTTAAAAAGGCATTTGATGAAAACGGAATCAAAATCCCATATAACCAGATTGATGTTCATATTGATAAATAATTCCGTATTACTCATTAAAAAAGCACCCCGCAGGGTGCTTTTT
>JAZNIQ010000098.1:0-6418 GCA_045577555.1 Candidatus Fimenecus sp. | reverse complement strand
CGAATCACTTATCACATATGTTACAGACCGTAAGGGTCACGATATGAGATATGCTATCGATCCTACAAAGATTCATTCTGAACTTGGTTGGCTTCCTGAAACAATGTTTGCTGACGGTATTAAGAAGACAATTCAGTGGTATCTGGATAATCGTGAATGGTGGGAAACTATCATAAGCGGTGAATATCAGAATTATTATGATAAAATGTACAAGAACAGATAAGGAGTAAATAAATCATGGGTAATTTTACAGGTAAAACATTACTTATCACAGGTGGAACAGGTTCATTCGGTAACGCTGTTCTCAACAGATTTTTAAAGACAGACATCGGTGAAATCCGTGTTTTCTCTCGTGACGAGAAAAAACAGGATGATATGCGCCATGAGTTCCAGGCTAAAATGCCTGAGGTTGCTGATAAAATCAAGTTCTTTATTGGTGACGTTCGCGACATTCAGTCTGTTCGCAATGCAATGCACGGTGTAGATTACATATTCCACGCAGCAGCATTAAAGCAGGTTCCTTCTTGCGAATTCTTCCCGATTGAAGCTGTTAAAACTAACGTTCTCGGCACAGAAAACGTTCTTACAGCGGCTATTGAAGCAGGCGTTAAGAATATCGTTTGCCTTTCAACTGACAAGGCTGCATACCCGGTAAACGCAATGGGTATCACAAAGGCTCTTGAAGAAAGAGTTGCAGTTGCAAAGTCAAAGACAGTTCCACAGGAAAAAACAAAGATTTGCTGCACACGTTACGGCAATGTTATGTGCTCTCGCGGTTCAGTTATTCCTCTTTGGATTGACCAGATTAAAAACGGCAATCCAATCACAATTACAGATGGTACAATGACAAGATTTATTATGTCACTTGATGAGGCTGTTGACCTTGTTCTTTTCGCATTTGACCATGGTACAACAGGTGATATCCTTGTTCAGAAAGCACCTGCTTGCACAATTCAGACTCAGGCTGAGGCTGTTTGTGAGCTCTTTGGCGGTAAGAAAGAGGATATCAAGATTATCGGTATCCGTCACGGCGAAAAGATGTTTGAAACACTTCTCACAAACGAAGAATGTGCAAACGCTATCGATATGGGTGACTTCTATCGTGTTCCTGCTGATACTCGCGGACTTAACTACGATAAATATTTTAAAGAGGGCGATGTTGAACGCAATCCTCTTACAGAGTTTAATTCACATAACACAGACCTTCTCGATGTTGAGCAGGTAAAAGAAAAGCTTCTCACTCTCCAGTATATCCGTGACGAGTTAGATGCTATGGGTATTAAATATTAATTTAGATTAGCAGAGTTTAATATTTAGAACGGAGTTTATGTAAATGAATATTTTAATTACAGGTGCAGCAGGTTTTGTGGGAAAAAACCTTGTTGCTGCACTGCAAAATATCAAGGATGGTAAAGACAGAACTCACCCCGACCTTAAAATCGAAGAACTTTATCTTTATGATATCGACTCTTCTGCTGAACTGCTTGAAGAAGCTTGTAAAAAAGCAGATTTCGTGTTTAATCTTGCAGGTGTAAACCGTCCGCAGAATAACGAGGAGTTTATGCAGGGTAATTTTGGCTTTGCGTCAACACTTCTTGAAACATTGCAGAAATATAATAATAACTGTCCCGTTGTGTTGTCTTCGTCAATTCAGGCAACTCTTATCGGCAGATATGACAGTGATTATGGCAGAAGTAAAAAGGCAGGGGAGGAACTTTTCTTCGACTATGCCGAAAAAACAGGTGCAAAGGTAATGGTTTATCGTTTCCCCAACCTTTTCGGTAAATGGTGCAGACCAAACTATAACAGTGCAGTTGCAACTTTCTGCAATAATATTGCTAATGACCTTGCAATTACAGTTAATGACCCTGCAGTTCAGCTTGAACTTCTGTATATTGATGATTTGGTTGATGAAATGCTCTTGGCTCTTGAGGGTAAAGAGCATCATTGTGAATTTGACGGTACAGATACAGTTTTATGTGACAATGGTAAATATTGCGCTGCACAAATTACTCACAAAGTAACATTAGGTGAGATTGTTGACCTTTTGAACGCTTTCAAAAATCAGCCACAAACACTTCTAATGCCTGAAATTCCATATAATTCATTTGCTAAAAAACTCTATTCAACATATCTTTCCTACCTCCCAAAGGAAAAAGCAATTTTTGATTTAAAAATGAACTGTGACGACAGAGGTTCTTTTACAGAACTTCTTAAAACTGAAAAATGTGGTCAGTTCAGTGTGAATATTTCTAAACCCGGCATTACAAAAGGACAACATTGGCACAATACAAAGTGGGAATTCTTTATCGTTGTCAGTGGCCACGGCCTTATTCAGATGAGAAAAATCGGCAGCGACGAAGTCTTAAACTACGAAGTAACCGGTGATAAAATTCAGGCAATACATATGTTGCCGGGATACACACATAACATAATCAATTTAAGTGAAACTGAAAATCTTGTTACGGTAATGTGGGCAAATGAACAGTTTGACCCAAATAAACCTGACACATTCTTTGAGGTGGTATAAATGTTTAAAAATAACGGTAAATTAAAACTTCTTATTGTTGTAGGTACAAGACCTGAAATTATTCGTCTTGCAGCAGTAATTAATAAGTGCAGAGAGTATTTTGATACTGTTCTCGCACACACAGGTCAGAATTATGATTATAACCTTAATGGAGTATTCTTTAAAGATTTGGGACTTAAAGACCCTGATGTTTACCTTGATGCAGTAGGTAAGGATTTAGGCGAGACAATGGGTAACATCATTGCCAAATCATATCAGCTCATGGCAGAAATTAAGCCTGATGCAGTTCTCGTTCTTGGTGATACAAATAGCTGTCTTTCAGTAATCGGTGCAAAACGCCTTCATATTCCGATTTTCCATATGGAAGCAGGTAATCGTTGTAAAGATGAGTGTCTTCCTGAAGAGACAAATCGTAGAATAGTTGATATTATTTCTGATGTAAACCTTGCATATTCAGAACATGCAAGAAGATATCTTGCAGATTGCGGACTTCCAAAGGAACGTACATATGTTACAGGTTCACCGATGGCAGAGGTTCTTCACAACAATCTGGAAAATATTGAGGCAAGTGATATTCACGAAAAACTTGGTCTCCAAAAAGGCAGATATATTCTTCTTTCAGCACATAGAGAAGAAAATATTGATACAGAAAAGAATTTCAATTCACTTTTCACAGCAATCAATAAAATGGCAGAAAAATATGATATGCCCATTCTTTATTCTTGCCACCCACGTTCAAGAAATCGTCTTGCTCAAAGTGGATTTAAACTTGATGAAAGAGTTATTCAGCATGAGCCACTCGGATTCCATGACTATAATTGTTTACAGATGAATGCTTTTGCTGTTGTTTCAGATAGTGGTACACTTCCTGAAGAGAGTTCATTCTTTACAAGTATCGGAAAACCATTCCCTGCAATTTGTATCAGAACTTCAACAGAGCGTCCTGAAGCACTTGATAAGGCTTGCTTTATTCTTGCCGGTATTGATGAAAAGAGTCTTTTGCAGGCAGTTGATACAGCAGTTGAGATGAATAAAAACGGTGATTATGGTATTCCTGTACCTGATTATGTTGAAGAAAATGTTTCTACAAAGGTTGTTAAGATTATCCAGTCATATACCGGTGTAGTAAACAAAATGGTTTGGAGAAAATTCTAATGCTTTGTGAAAAGGTTTTTGAAGAGCGTTATCAAAGAGGTCCTGAAGATGTTGCATTCTGTCCTTACAGAATTTGCCCAATTGGTGCTCACAGTGACCATCAGTTAGGTAAAATTACAGGACTCGCAATTGATAAAGGTATAAGTATAGCTTATGGCCCGAAACAGAATGGTATTATTGAGCTTACATCTCTTCAGTTTGATAAGCGAGCACAATTTCATATAAATTCTGTTCCCGAAGAAAAGCAGAACGATTGGGCCGACTATCTTCGTGGAGCAACAATCGCACTTGCTCAGCGATACCCATTAAGCATTGGTATGTCGGGCGTTATTGAAGGTAGTCTTCCCATTGGTGGACTTTCTTCTTCAGCTGCAGTTATCATAGCTTTCCTTTCAGCACTTTGTAAAGTTAATAATATTAAACTTACTGAGCACGAAATGATTATGACAGCCCTTCAGGCTGAAAATAAGTATGTTGGTGTAGCGTGCGGTAAACTTGACCAGTCATGTGAAGTTTATTCAAAAAAAGACCATCTTCTTTATCTTGATACTAAAGATGACAGTTATGAGCTTATTCCGACAAATACCGGTATGAAGCCATATAAAATTGCTATATTCTTCAGCGGAATTGAACGTACTCTTGCAGGGTCAAAATTCAATATGAGAGTTGATGAGTGTCGTAGTGCAGCTTATGCACTTAAAGCATTTTCAGGAATGGAATATGGTAAGTTCAATGAAACAAATCTTCGCGAAGTACCATATGAAGTATATCTTAAATATAAAGATAAACTGCCTGAAAATTGGATGAAACGTGCAGAGCATTGGTACACGGAATTTCAGCGTGTGCAAAAAGGTGCTGAAGCATGGAGAATTGGTGACATTGAAACATTTGGCAAACTCTCATTTGAAAGCGGTCATTCATCAATTTATAACTACGAAACCGGTTCACCTGAACTTAAAAAGTTATATGAAATTATGACTGAGACCGATGGTGTATATGGTGGTCGCTTTAGTGGTGCAGGGTTCAAAGGTTGTTGTATGGCACTTATTGACCCATCTTTTGAGGAATCTATTACAGCGAAAGTTACAAAAGAGTACCTCAAAGCGTTTCCTGAACTTGAGGGTAAATATTCAGTGCATATTTGTACAAGTGCAGACGGAGTTAACTTATGAAATGTTTAATTTTAGCAGCGGGTTATGCAACAAGACTTTATCCACTTACAGAAAATTTTCCTAAACCTTTATTGGAAGTACAGAATAAAACAATACTTGATTGGCTTATTGATGATATTGACAGTTTAGGTCTTGTTGATGAGTATGTAGTAATCTCAAATCATAAATTTGCTCATCATTTTAATAAATGGGCTATGGAAAAAACACAAAAAATCACTGTTGTTGATGATGGCACGGAGTCCAATGAAACTCGTTTAGGTGCAGTTCGTGATATTCAATATGCGATTGATGAATTGAATATAGATGATGATATGCTTGTAATTGCAGGTGATAATCTTCTTGATTTCAGCCTTACAAAGTTTATCAGATATGCAAAAGAAAAGAATTCTGCTTGTATTATGCGCTACTTTGAGCCATCTGAGCAAAAACTTACCAAATGCGGTGTAGTTACAGTAGATGAAAACGACAAAATTCTTAATATGGTAGAGAAACCATCTGAGCCTGAAACGCATTGGTGTTGTCCTCCTTTTTATTATTACACAAAGGAAGCTGCAAAGCTTATTGAAAAAGGAATTGACTGTGGTTGTGGTGTGGATGCTCCCGGAAGTTTTATTGCATGGCTTTGCAAACAAGTTTCTGTATTTGCTATGGAAATGCCTGGAAGCAGATATGATATTGGCAATCTTGAGAGTTACGAAAAAGTACAAAAGGAGTATAAGGGAATATGTTAACACCCAATGTTGATTTGAAAAACAAAACAATTCTTGTAACAGGTGCAGCAGGTTTTATTGGTTCTAACCTTGTACTTGAATTACTTAAAACAGTGAACCCTGTTCATATTGTCGGCATTGATAATATGAATGATTACTATGATGTTTCAATTAAAGATTATCGTTTAAATGAGATTGAAAAACTTGCAAAAGGTTATTCACAGTCTGAATGGACTTTTGTAAAAGGGAATATTGCCGATAAAGCACTTATCGATAAACTCTTTGCAGAGTATGATTTCAGTGTTGTGGTAAATCTTGCTGCACAGGCAGGTGTAAGATATTCAATTATTAATCCTGATGTTTATATCGAGAGTAATCTTATAGGATTTTTTAACATTCTTGAGGCATGTCGCCATTCTTATGACGATGGTAAAAGAGGTGTTGAGCATTTAGTTTACGCTTCAAGTTCAAGTGTTTATGGCGCTAATAAAAAGATTCCGTATTCAACTGATGATAAAGTTGATAATCCTCTCTCTCTTTATGCAGCAACAAAAAAGTCTAATGAGCTTATGGCTCATTCATATTCAAAACTTTATAATATTCCGTCAACAGGACTTCGTTTCTTTACTGTTTACGGACCTGCAGGTCGTCCGGATATGGCTTATTTCGGATTTACTAATAAGTTGATCAAAGGCGACACTATTGAGATTTTTAATTTTGGTAATTGTAAACGTGATTTTACTTATGTTGATGATATAGTCGAGGGCGTTATACGCGTAATGCAGGGAGCACCTGAACGTAAAGCGGGTGAGGACGGTCTGCCTTTACCGCCGTATGCGGTTTATAACATC
>JAZNIQ010000097.1:0-3162 GCA_045577555.1 Candidatus Fimenecus sp. | reverse complement strand
GTAATAAGCACCACCCCAAGTGCGAATCATATTGAAGTTTGCTTTAAGTGCTGAATCTATGTAATAATCATAAGTTTCTTTTGTTACTCTGCCCATAAGAGAGTCGGGAAGAATCCAGTTGGCACCCTTACCGAATATCGGCACACCGTTAAGATAGAAACAGAAATTATGACCATACTGATCTTTGTTACGGTCAAGACGAATGGTACGAAGACCAATTTTCTTTGTGATTTCTGTATCGCCAAGTGTTACAACTACTGTGTAAAGTGGTTGTTTTTCTTTACCAGACAATTCTTTTGTCCACCAGAGTTCAGGGTTTGCAATTACAATTTCGTTATTTTCGATAGCAAATTCTGTGCCGTCGGGATAAATGATTTTAGCATTCACTTCACCCTCACCGTCAACAACAGGGTTGATTTTAACTGTTACTTTGCCGTTTGTGTGAGTCTGCTTAATCTCAACATCTTGAATTCGGTTATCAAAGCACTCAACCCAAATGTCGTCTGTAATTCCTGAAAGTGGAAGATGCGGACCCCAGTCCCAACCAAAATGGCAATGAGGTTTACGGATATATGCAGCACCGTCAGTACCATTGCAGTTTTTGGGAATTGGCTTTTCCTTCTGCATTTTTTCAGCATATGTTGTAGGTGCAAAGAAAGTGATTTTAAGAGTGTTATCCCCTGCTTTTACTACATCTTTAATGTCAAATTCATATTTTAGATGCGCATTTTCACCTTTGCCTACAAGAGTGTCATTGACATATACTTCGCAAAGCGTATCAAGTGCTTTACATACAAGTAAAATTTTGCGGTTTTGTAAGTCGGTTTCAGTTAAACTAAATGTTTTTTCGTAAGTCCAGTCTTCACGGCCAACCCATTCAACAAGTCTTTCGTTATCTTTGTAATATGGGTCAGGAATAACACCTAATTCTAATAATTGAGTGTAGTTGTCAGATGGGACAGATACTTCGTATATATCCCCAGTTGCTACACGAGTCATATTCCATTGTCCGTTAAGATTATAAGATTTCATAACAAATTTTCCTTTGGATTTATTTTTATATTATTGTAGCAGAAAAGTATATACATTTCAATATATAAAAGAAAACGGCGGGAGCAAGCCCCCGCCCTAACGATTTATTTAAGTTTTGCGTTGAAGTTTTTACTTGTGTTTTTTATTGAGAAATATACAATACCCCACACTACAAAGTAGACTGCCATAAAAATCAAAGTGAAAATCAAAAGCACTCTTGGTTCAAATGGAATCCATGTGTTTATTAAATAGCAAAGAGAATATGCAACATAGAGTGTTGATAGATGGCAGAGCAAAGATTTACCTATCCCCCAATGCTCAATCTGATTAAATACGCTTGCCCCTGCATGAACAAACGCCAACAGATAAGTTGAAACAATTCCAACTAATACTTCACCAGCATTCAAAACTAAATTGTCGGTTATTTTTGATACTATAAAGATTATAATTCCAAAAATTATTGGTCCGAATCCGCTGAATACAAATCCACGGTGGAAAAATTCTTTTACATATTTATTCATATTACAAACCTAACCTTTCTTTTACATTTTTTAGCTTTCTTCGTGACACAAAATCCACATACCCATTTTCGAAAACTACTGTCAACGAGCCACCTACAGTTGCCTTAAATCTATCAATCTTTTTAATATTGGCTACACAAGACTGATTGATTTTGACAAAGTTATTATCAAGCTTTTCTTCTAATTGATAAAGTCTCGATTTTATTTTGAATTTCTCGTTTTCAGTTAGTGCATATACTTTATTGTCTTCCGTTATAAAGCAATAAATATCATTCAAGTTGAGTTTTACCGTTTCATCTTGTGCATAACCGATTAAATCAACAGAATGACTTTTTACTAGTTCTTCAATCTCACTGATTAACGGTGTTTTCTCGTGGGCATATATGAGTATTTCTTCGTCACGATTAGGGTCGATTACAATTTGAAGTTTCATGAAATTCCTCCTTGCAAATGTATATTATCATTCTGCATTTTGGTTTGCAATATATTAAAAGTATTCGGTTATTTTGGGAGTGTATTCGGTAAAAATAATTAAAGGGCGATTCGTGAATCGCCCCTACATTTCAGCGGAAGCAAGCCCCCGCCCTACAATTATTCAATTTCGAATTACGACTTCATAATTGCGAATTATATTATCTCGCCACCACCAAGGACTGTGTCGCCATTAAATATTACTAATGACTGTCCTTTTGTAATTGCTCGTTGTGGCTCGTCGAATTTCACGTGTAAAATTCCGTCTTCTGTCTGCCATGCGGTTGCGGGTTGTTCTTTATGTCTGTAACGGACACGAGCAAGTACACGGATTGGCTCTGCAAGTGGTTTTCCGCTGATTATATTCACATTTTTAGCACTAACCTCATCTGTGAATAAGTCTTCATTATCACCTAAAACAACATTATTTGTTTCGGGGTCAATATTAAGTACATACAATGGATTTTTATATGCAATTCCCAAGCCTTTTCTTTGACCGATTGTGTAATTCACAATGCCTTTATGCTCACCGAAAGAAAAGCCGTCTTTATGCATAAAGAGTCCTTTTGGATACTCTTTATTGTTATATCCCTTGATAAAACTTACATAATCTCCATCGGGGACAAAGCATATATCCTGACTATCTTTTTTTCGCGCAGTTATAAGGTCATTTTCTTCTGCGATTTCACGGATTTCGGGTTTTGTATATTCACCCAATGGGAATTTGATGTGTTTTAATTGTTCTTGAGTAAGCATATAGAGAAAATAACTCTGGTCTTTTCTTTCATCAACAGCTTTTTTTAGTTTATATTCACCATTTTCACTCACTACACGAGCGTAATGACCTGTTACAACAAAATCGGCATCCAACTCATACATTTTTTCCATCATAGCACCGAATTTTAGTGTACGGTTACACTCAACACATGGATTTGGAGTTTTGCCCTGTTCATAGAATTTAATAAATTTATCAATAACCTGTTTTTTGAATTCCTCTTTAAGTGGGAAAATATAAAAAGGCATACCTAACTTGTCGGCAACTACTTTTGCATCACTGCAATCCCCTTCGGAATAGAGTTGCATTGTAGCACCGACACAGGTATAGCCTTTATTTTTCATAAGTAAAGCAGCGACGGAG
>JAZNIQ010000096.1:0-4175 GCA_045577555.1 Candidatus Fimenecus sp. | reverse complement strand
CCTGTTTTTAGATGTTTATTAACTATAAAAGGAGCTTTTTTTATAATTAGTTAATCGATTAATTATTTTCTTTTTTCGTATCCATTTCTTTTCATCGGGTAAAATTTTTTTACCCAAGTTTTTAATTATTAACAAGTTTTTAATTATTAATTTATATTATTTATTTATATTATTATACTATTGGGTAAAATTTTTTTACCGGTCAGGTAAAGTTTTTTTACCACTCAGGTAAATTTTTTTGACAGGTCAGGTAAAAATTTTTGACAGGTTTTTTCTTTTTCTCAAGAAAGAATTTTGCCATTATTAATACATTTTACATTTACAGAATGATGCACAAAAGTCCGTTGCAACCCTCGTTGATGACTCTTTCAAGCGTTTCTTGAAATTTCATTCGTGCATCCGTAGGCATATGGTAAAGTTTATTGCGAAGACCCTCGTTGACAAGTTCGTTAAGGGATTTTCCGAAAATGTTTGATTCCCATATCTTATGAGGGTCATCCTGGAATCCGTCAAGAAGATATTTCACAAGTTCTTCTGACTGACTTTCACTGCCTACTATTGGTGCGACCTCGGTCTTTATATCTGCTTTCAGCATATGAATTGACGGTGCGGAGGCAGACAGACGAACTCCATATCTTCCGCCTTGTTTTACAATTTCAGGCTCTTCTAAAGAAAGTTCGTCGATGGTGGGCATAACAATTCCATAACCCGTAGTCTGCACCTCATCAAGTGCCGATTTTATTCGTGCATATTCCTTTTTTACATGTGCAAGTTCTTTCATACAGGCGAGTAAGACTTGCTCATTTTCAACGGATATACCTGTTTCTTCCTCTAAAATTTTATAGAATAAACCGTTATTCATCTGTACGGTAATCCATGCGCTTCCCACACTTAAATCCATTGAAGAAATTTTAGCATCATCAATGTATTCGCATTTGCAGAGTGTGTCCGTCATTGTGCTTATATCACGCACATAGGTTACATCCTCAATAGATTGCAAAACACTTTTGTAGGTGGTGGTTTTAAGCCAGTGTTCCTCAGAAAGACCGACCAACCACAATGGCAAATCAACGCCGATTTCCTTAACGGGAAATTCAAAAAGAATCTGTGTTATGATTTCTTTGATTTCCTGTTCACAGAGTTCAAGGCAGTTAACCGCCATAACAGGAACTTTGTATTTTACAGAAAGCTGTGCGGAAAGATTCTTTGCCTGTTCACCATTGGGATGCATACAGTTAAGAAGAACAACAAAAGGCTTATGGAGTGCTTTTAATTCGTTGATTACCCGTTCTTCCGCCTCCTCGTACTCATCACGTGGAATATCACTTATGCTTCCGTCCGTGGTGATTACAAGACCTATTGTGGAATGTTCGGTAATGACCTTTTGTGTGCCGATTTCAGCCGCCATATTAAATGGAATTTCATTTTCATACCACGGTGTTCGCACCATTCTCGGTTGGTCACCTTCTATGTATCCGAGAGAACTGGGAACAATGTATCCCACGCAGTCAATCATTCTAACATTAAAACTTGCATTGTCCGGAAGTGTTATTTTTACTGCGTTTTCAGGTATGAATTTTGGCTCGGTGGTCATAATTGTTCTGCCTGCGGAAGATTGAGGAAGTTCATCGGTGGCACGTTCTCTCACGGCATCATCTTCCATATTGGGAAGCACAACAGAGTCCATAAATCTTTTTATAAATGTGGATTTTCCGGTGCGTACGGGACCTACAACGCCTATGTAAATATCTCCGCCTGTTCGTGTGGCAATATCGCTGTAAATACTTGAGTTGCTCAAAAATATCACTCCTTTCACATTTTTGGAATTAACAACTTACATTTTTCCTTGACAAAGGCATCGGTCATTCTGTTTTCACGCATAATTGCATCAACGGTGGTGTTGTATTTTTCTGCAATGTCCCACAATGCTTCGTCTTTCTCGGCAAAATATATGGTAAGTGAAGCTGTTTTAATGGTCTTCATTTTATCTTTGTTAACGGCTAAATCGGTGGTGATAAGCCGTTCTTTTTCATTAAAGACAAAACCTCTTACATTTATTTCAATCCGTATGTCAAGCTGATTATCGTGTGTCAGCACAAAGCTTGATGCGGTAATTGCACAACGTGGAGTGCAGGTCAATATTCCGTCAATTATTCCCGATGGTCTTTTGTATTCGTAAGGAATTTGTCTTTGTGCAAAGCAGATTTCACCCTTTGCGTCCTCGTATATTATGTCCGTGGTCACTTCACCGGTTACCGTGCAGGAATTTTCCGTCAGGGCAAACCCTGAAGTAATGTCCGTGCACATAAAACTCAATACTTTGGAAACTCCCGTTGTGCCAAGGTCAGCAACTCCTCTGCACAGGAAAGTATCTTCAATTTCTTCCTGTAGTGAAGCGGTATAAACAACGGATTTTTTAATATCTGTTTCATATTTTGTGGAATACGCATCTTTCACGCAGGTGATTTTGCGTGTTTCATAACAGTTGGCAGAAAGATTAAGCGTAGCCGTAATATCAAGAAGATTTTTGTCGCCCGAAGCATCAAATCTCGGCTTAATTTCAAGACAAATAACAGAAAGAAATGCATCAATCCTGCAACTTTCCGTAATATCGGGCGCTTCAATTATCTGATTGATGTTGATTATGTTTTCAAGATTTTGCACCTGATGAGTCTGTGCGCCTGTAAATGAGGTGTGAACAATCAGTTCGCCTTTTAAAAACAGTTTATTCGACACGATTTTAAGTTCGTCGATAACACTCCAGCCACAGCAGGAAATAATAGCGCCCATGGGCTCGGAAAGTGCTCCGGCATCACAGGTTTCGGTGGTTGTAAAAGACTTTTCGACTGTTGAAATAAGGTCACAGACTTCATTTTTCTCACTTTTTAATGCTACTCCGTCACCGCCCGCATCGGTTACAAGTTCAATTTTATTTTTTGTATTTGACCTTGCAAAAACCGTGATTGCACCGTGAATTTCAAAACGACGTTGCCCTGAAACTCTGTAATTTACATAATCGGATTTTGCCCCGACAAAAACATCCGTAACTGTTTCAGGGGACTTTAACTCAATTTGTTTAGCGAATTGCATATTTTGTTCAAAACAGTTAAGATTGCCTTGCTCACAGATATAAAGTACCCGTATAATGCAGTTGCATTCGGCGGTTATTCTGTCACCGTTATTCTGATGGGATTTAATCCCCGGAACACAGACGCATCGCAATATTTTCACAATATCCGGCAGGTATTCGGGCAATGTAATGTCACAATCTACGGCGTGTTCACTACTTCCCTGAAAACTTTGTTCGCAAAGGGATATACGCTCCTTTTGAATGTTGAAATCCATCGTTAACTCTCCTTTTTTACCTAACTTTTCTCTTAAATGTATGCACAAAAAATAAATAATATGCAAAGTGCAAAGACTAAACTGTAAAATGATTAAAATAATGCAATAACTGTTGAAAAAACTTGCGTTGTGTGGTACAATATATCGAATAAATTAGAATGGAAAGGTATGTTTTTATGTCAGGACATTCAAAATGGAGTACAATTAAAAGAAAAAAGGAAAAAACCGATAACGCGAGAGCAAAAGTTTTCACAAAAATCGGTCGTGAAATCGCAGTTGCAGTTAAAGAGGGCGGACCTGACCCTGCAGGTAACACAAAGCTCAAGGACGTAATTGCAAAGGCAAAGGCGGCTAATGTGCCAAACGATAATATCGACAGAATTATCAAAAAGGCTGCCGGTGAGGGCAGTGGCGATAATTACGAAGAAATCGTTTATGAAGGTTACGGACCATCAGGTATTGCTGTTATTGTTGAAACTCTTACAGATAACCGTAACAGAACTGCTGCTGATGTTCGTCATTACTTCGATAAATGTGGCGGTAATATGGGCCAGAGCGGATGCGTTTCATTTATGTTTACCCGTCAGGGTGTAATTCTCTTTGAAAAAGAGGGTATTGACGAAGACCAGCTTATGGAAGATGCACTTGAAGCAGGTGCTATTGACTTTATTGCAGAAGACGAAATCTATGATGTTCGTACAGAGGCAAACGATATGGGTGCTGTTCGTGATGACCTTGAAGCAAAGGGCTACAAATTCGTTTCAGCAGAGGTTGAATACGTGCCAAGCACATACACAACACTCACAAACCCCGATGACATCAAAAATATG
>JAZNIQ010000095.1:0-4305 GCA_045577555.1 Candidatus Fimenecus sp. | reverse complement strand
CACTCATACAATTCATACATAAATTATCGATATTCAAACTGCTTTTCCTCCTTTTACAGATTTATCAAAAATAATATACCACATATTGCCATAAAATTCAAATGACAGTTTTATTACATTAATTGAAAAATATTATGTTTCGTCGGATAAAACTGCTTCTGCACATTTTACACCGTCAACTGCAGCAGAAACAATACCACCTGCATATCCTGCACCCTCACCACAAGGATAAAGTCCACGGATATTTGTCTGATAAAACTCATCACGAAGAATTCTTACAGGTGATGAGCTACGGGTTTCGGGTGCTGTAAGCACTGCATCCTCCATAGCAAAACCCTTGAGTTTTTTATCCATCTGCACAAGTGCATCACGCATTGTGTTTACAACTTTCTGTGGTAATGCTTCACTTATATCTCCCATTGTAACACCTGTTGTAAAGGATGGTTTAACACTACCCGGTTTTGTAGATTTCTGACATTTCAAAAAATCTCCCACAAGGGTTGCAGGTGCAGAATAATCCTCACCACCAAGTTTGAATGCCTTTTCCTCAATTTCCCTTTGAAGAACAAATCCGGAAAGCGGATGCTCCGTTGGAAAATCAGAAGGTTCAACACCAACTAAAATTGCAGAGTTTGCATTTTCTTTGTCACGGGCATATTCACTCATACCGTTTGTGACAACCCCACCTTTTTTAGAAGATGCACACACCACAGTACCACCGGGACACATACAAAACGTATATGCACCTCTGCCGTGCGGCGGATGACAGGCAAGTTTATAGTCAGCCGCACGAAGTTTAGGATGATTTTTATATTCACCATATTGAACAGAATTGATATAATCCTGCGGATGCTCAATTCTTGCACCCACAGAAAAAGGTTTCTGCATCATATCAATTCCCTTGCCGTAAAGCATTTCAATGGTATCCCTTGCAGAGTGACCTACGGAAAGAATCAATGCATCTGTTTCAATATCAGTTTCTTTTCCGTTTTTATCCCTGACGGTTACGCCGTGAATAAACTTATTTGCAACAATTATGTTTGTAAGTTGTGTTTCAAAAAGCACCTTTCCACCCAATGAGATAATTTCTTCACGGATTGATTTAACGGTTTCTTTCAGTTTATCAGTACCAATATGAGGTTTTGCATTAGTTAAAATATCCTCAGGTGCACCATGTTTTACAAATTCTTCAAAGACAAAACGACAACGGCTGTCTTTTATTCCCGTTGTGAGTTTTCCGTCGGAAAATGTTCCTGCACCACCCTCACCGTACTGAATATTTGAGGTTTCATCTAAAATACGGTTAGTCCAGAAATTATTTACATCTGCCGTGCGGGCATCAATATCTCTGCCACGTTCAACAACAATAGGACAATGTCCGCTACGGGCGAGAATAAGTGCCGCAAACATTCCTGCAGGTCCAAACCCTGCCACAACAGGTGAAAATATGCTTTTACGGTTGGATTCAGGCATTTTATACTCATATTTCTGACATTTTGTAACATGGTTGTTATTAAGACTTTCTAAAATTCTGTCCTCGTCACCGTCAACAGTCACATCAACTGTAAAAACAAAACGCACTTCACCTTTACGGCAATCAACACTCTGTTTAAATATTTCCGTTTTTAAAATTCTGTTTTTATTCAGTTTTAGTGTCTTGGCCACGGCTTCCCGGATATCGTGAATGTCGCAATCAAGGTCAAGTTTTATTTCATTAACTCTAAGCATTATTTATCCTTTCGCCAATGGTTCGTCCTGCAGTTCTTCCTGAACTCCATGCCCATTGCAGATTATATCCGCCACAGTCACCGTCAATATTCAATGCTTCACCGCAACAGAAAAGATTGTTAACAAGTTTTGATTCCATTGTTTCATCACAGAATTGAGAGCAATCAGCACCGCCTGCCGTCACCTGTGCAAAATCAAATCCGCGTGCTGTTTTAACCTTTATTTTCCAGTATTTGCAGATTTTTGCAAGTTTTATGATTTCATCATCACTTAATTCACAGATTTTGCTGTTAGGAGCAATGGAACATTCCTTTAATAAGGTTATGCACAGTTGCTTGTTCATAACACCTATAAGAATATTTTCGCAAATTCCTGTGCCGAATTCACGGCGGTCAAACAAATAGTTTGCTATTTCATCAAATGTAAAGTCAGGGGTAACATCAAGACTGATATAAATGTCATCCGATGGTGACATTGACACAAATCGTGATAACTGCATTATGGGAATTCCCGAAAGTCCATAGTCAGTAAACTGAACTTCGCCATAATTTTCAAGTGATTTTTCACCGTCGATTAGTAAATCCATTTTGCATACTGAACGCACACCTTTTAACGCCTTTGTAAAATCATCACAATTAAGTGAAACAAGTGCCGGTGCAGGAGAGATTATTTTGTGTCCCATCATTTTTAGCAACTCATAAGAATCACCATCAGTACCGTGAACCTTTGCCGCTTTTCCGCCTGCAGCCACAACAACGTAATCAAAACGGTCACGGTTATTGATTACAAGTTTCTGCATAACACCGTTAAATACAGATTTAAGGTGTACAGCCTGATAATCACAGATAATATCAATACCCAAACGGGCACACTCAAAGCGCAAAACATCAAGAACGGATGTTGCCTGATTTGAAAGAGGATAAACTCTCCCCTCTTCTTCTGTTCTTGTATAAAGTCCCAATTCATTAAAAAAACCAATATTGCTTTCCGGAGTAAAATGAGTTAAGGCATACTGCGAAAAAGCCACATCCCCACGGTATCCGATTTTTGCAGAATTCATATTTGTAAGATTGCATCTGCCGTTACCTGTAACAAGAAGTTTTTTGCCCACACGGGGTAATTTTTCAAAAACAGTGACTTTAATATTTTCTTTATCCTTAACGGTATGCATAAGTTCTATCGCACAGGCAAGTCCCGATGCACCACCGCCGATTATAGCAACTTTGAACATCGTTTATCCCTGCCTTTCAAGATAATCGTAAAGCTTATCAATGGTGCTTGAACTCATAACATGTTCCATCTGACAAGCATCATGTTCAGCAGTTTTTTCATCTACACCAAGAGTATCTGTAAGAAAGTGTTTTATAAGTTTATGTCTTCTGAGTACATTTGCGGCATAACTTTCACCCTGCGGTGTAATGACTATATCTCCATATGTTACATGTTCAAGATAGCCATTCTGAGTAAGAGTATTTATTGCTCGGTTTACGCTCGGTTTTGAAACTCCGAGATATTCGGCAATATCAGTAAGTCTTACACTGGTTTTCTTCTGTGAAATAACAAAAACCGCCTCAAGATAGTCCTCAAGCGAAGATGTCATATTATAATTATCGTTTTTCATGGATTCAATAACCTTTTCAACATATTATTTATCATTTTATTTTACCATAAAATTAGCCTGATAGTCAATATCGCTAACAAAAATGCCCGCGGAGTCTTGTAGGTTTACAATAGATGTGCAACAAAAATATTGCAAATTTCTGTCGATATGGTAAAATAATAAATATTAATAAAAAAATAAAAGGAAGATAATATGGGTTACTTCTTAATAGCAGTTGTGATTATTTGCATATCTTTATGCTTTGTTGCAATCAAAATTATGGATACTGCCGGTTTCTCAAAAAGATGCGAAGGTAACGAAAACTTAAAATATCTTAAAGCAAAAAATTTTGATAACCTTAATGCTCGTCCTATTAGCTTCAAATCGGATAAAGGACAGATTTTAAACGGTTTTCTTTACAGCAATGCGAAAGTAGAAACATACAAAGCACTTATAGTTTTTTCTCACGGTATGGGTGCGGGACATCTTGCATATACGACAGAAATCAACTATTTTGCACAAAAAGGTTATCTTGTTATGGCTTATGACAACACAGGCACTTGTGCATCAGAAGGAGAAAAACTTTACGGATTTGCACAGGGCATAATTGACCTTAAATATGCTTTAGATTTTATTGAATCAAGAGAAGATTTAAAGGATATGCCATTACTTCTGGCAGGTCATTCATGGGGTGCTTACAGCGTATGCAATGTTTCTGCACTTGTTCCAAAAAAAGAAATTAAGGGTATTGTTGCTTTTTCACCGTTCAACTCAATGAACAAGCTTATCCGTGATATTGCCAAGGCAAAAACAAAGATTAACCTTTCAATTTTAAGTCCGTTTTTTGATTTAATCAATCTTATCCGTTTTGGAAAAACCGGTGTTTTACGTACTTGCGACACAATCGACGGAAACTCAATCCCCACACTTGTAATGCACGGCGGTAATGACATGCAGGTAACTGTTAAAAACAGTCC
>JAZNIQ010000094.1:0-7018 GCA_045577555.1 Candidatus Fimenecus sp. | reverse complement strand
TACGATCCGACTTGCATTATGCACAAGATTTATAACCGATGTTTTAAGCCCTGAAAAACTGAAATCAAGAGGACTGCCATCAATACGAGGTTTTGGAAATTTATATTTTGTATTATCTCCATTTTTTGCAATTTTATCAAGATTTACTCCACCCGGATAAGGAAGTCCTAATGTACGAGCCGCTTTATCCATAGCCTCACCTGCCGCATCATCGCGGGTACGCCCGATTACCTCAAAATCTGTGTAATCATTAACCTTGCAAATCAGAGTATTACCACCTGATACCACAAGGCACATGAATGGTGGTTTCAAGTCTTTATGAGTAATATAATTTGCCGCAATATGGGAACGAAGATGGTGCACGGGCACTAATGGTTTTCCACTTGCAAGGGCAAGACCTTTTGCATAGTTTACACCTACAAGCAACGCACCTATAAGTCCCGGTGCATATGTTACAGCAATAGCATCAATGGTTTCAAGTGTGCAGTTTGCATCAACAAGCGCTTTTTCAACTACTGCAGAAATATTCTCCGTATGTAACCTTGATGCGATTTCCGGCACAACTCCACCGAATATTTTATGTTTTTCAATCTGCGTTGATACCACGTTTGATAAAACAACTCTGCCGTCTTCCACAACAGCCGCCGCAGTTTCGTCACATGAACTTTCAATTGCTAAAATTTTCATAATTAGTCCTCAAAATAATAAGTATAGATTAAAGCGTTTTCAGTTGGCTTTGAGTAAAAATTTTTTCTTTCCCCAATCAGTTTAAATCCGCATTTTTCATAAAGTGCTATTGCATTTTCATTGGATTTTCGTACTTCAAGAGTAATAAAAAATGTATTTTCTGCTTTACATTGTTTAATTAAATGATTTACAAGAATCTTGCCGTAACCCTTACCGCGACATTTTGAATTTACAGCAACATTTGTTATATAAACCTCGTTACAGATGTTGTTAGCCCCGATATATCCGAGCAGTTTTTCGTCATTACGAAGCACATAAAACCTTGCCGTGTCATTACATAATTCTTCTCTTAATGAATTATCACTCCAAGGCTCTGAAAAACATTCTTTTTCAAGGTCTGCAATTTCAGAAATATCACTTTCTGTCATTTCACGAATTATTACTGCATCTTTAATTATATCAAGAATTTCAGCAAACTGACTTTCAAGTTGTTTTGCACATTCTTCATAAGCCTCAATAGGTCTGCCATATGGGTCTGCCACATTTAAAACCACAATCTTATTGTTATCACAATAATTGGATAAAACTGCTTTATGAGAATCACTCATACAGAAAAACAAGTCCGTAGTGAGCAAATGCTCAGAATTGACGTTTCTTGCTCTGTGATCTGAGATGTCAACTCCACGGCTTCCTGCCACAAGAATTGAATTTATGCTGACTGCATCCCCAGGAAAAGCTCCAACGCCTGCACTTGAAACATCAATATCAGTTATGCTGTTTTCTTTAAGATATTTTTTGAACAACCCCTCTGCCAAGGGACTGCGACAAGTATTGCCGCTACAAATAAACATTATTTTTTTCATAATTTCCTTATTACAAGACGTCAAGTCAACGTCCCATACAATATTAGTTTTTCTTCAGTTTGAAAAAATTGTTCATAGTGCCTTTTGAAGCGAGTTAGCCGTATGTGTTATACCGTGCAAGTGAAAAATAGTGCTATGGACAATTTTACTTAAACTTAACCTTTTGCATCATACCAGGTTTTGCCTATATTTACATCTGCACGAAGTTTTACTTTCATTTGACAGGCATTTTCCATTTCTTCTGAAAGGATTTTTGCTGCTTTTTCAATTTCATTTTCAGGTGCTTCAACAATCAATTCGTCGTGTACCTGCAAAATAAGTTTTGCTTCCATTTTTTCTTCTTTCAAACGGTTGTAAACACGCACCATTGCTATTTTAATAATGTCCGCTGCCGTACCCTGAATAGGCATATTTCTTGCCACCCTTTCACCAAATGCACGCAACATTCCGTTTGAAGAATTAAGTTCTGGAAGGTATCTTCTTCTGCCCCAGAGAGTTGAAACATAGCCTTTTTCTTTTGCATCTTTCGCAACAGTTTCCATATACTTGTCAACACCTGCATAGTGGCGGAGATAGCCTTTGATATAATCATCAGCCTCTTTCCTTGTAACGCCTATATCCTTTGCAAGAGAAAATGCACCTATGCCATAAACAATACCGAAATTAACTGCTTTAGCACGGCTACGCATCAATGGTGTAACCATTTCTAACGGCATATTAAACACTTGTGAAGCAGTAACTGTATGAATATCTATCTCATCGTTAAAGGCCTTGAGCATTTCTTCGTCATCTGCAATATGCGAAAGCACACGAAGTTCAATCTGTGAATAGTCAGCGTCCGCAAGTAAGCATCCGTCTTTTGCGACAAAGAATTTGCGCATTTCTCTACCGATTTCCTTGCGTACAGGAATATTTTGAAGATTCGGCTCAGTTGATGAAATTCTGCCTGTTCTTGTTTCTGTTTGAATAAATGATGAATGTATTCTTCCGTCTTCTCCTATTACTTTTAAAAGTCCCTCGCAGTATGTTGAATAAAGTTTTGAGAGAGTCCTGAACCAAAGAATTTTATCGATAATGGGATTTTTATTCTGCAGACTTTCAAGCACATCTGCATTGGTTGAATATCCGCTTTTTGTCTTTTTGCGTGCGGGAAGTCCCATTTTTTCAAAGAGAATTACACCCAACTGTTTTGGTGAGTTGATATTGAATTCTTCACCTGCCAGTTCATATATTTCAGTTTGAATGTTTTTAAGTTCACCGCTGATTTTCTGTGTGAAATCTGCAATACCTTTACGGTCAACCATAAAGCCTAAGTGTTCCATACTTGCCAATACTTCTGCAAGAGGCATCTCTACATTATAAAGCAAATATTCCTGACCATTTAATTCGATTTCAGTTACAAGTCGGGTACTTGCAGATTTCATAACAGCACATTCCATAGCCAATGGTAAATCAGTTTTCACCTTTGGAATGGGTGCCTTGTATTCTTCACAAAGACGCAAAGGATTATATCCGTTTGCTGACGGATTAAGAATATAACCTGCCAAAGAAGTATCGAGCGCCATACCCTTGATTTCAACACTATTAAGGAACGCAAAACGATATAAAAGTTTTGAGTTGTCTGTATATTTCTTTATATTTTCATCCTCTAACAATGACCTAACAAACTCAAAATAACCAAAACACATTGGCTCAAGATGATAAACGGTATTACCGCATAAAAAACAGAATTGAGGATTATCCAAATCCTTGTAATCCGCTGTAAAATATGCACACTCTTCTGCCTTGATTATGTTTAAAAGTTCATTTACATCAAAGTCGACAACGAAGTCCAATTCCTTTGTTTTTTCCTCTTTTTTCTCTGTTACATTAGGTGCTGCAAAATTGAGTTTTTCAATAATTTTAAACATTTCAAGGTCGGCAAGCATTGTTCTTGCTTTTCCCTCATCTGCCTGTTTTGGTATAAAGTCATTAAGGTCACACTCAATTGGCACTTTATTTATAATAGTACCGAGAGTATAACTCAAAAGTGCTTTTTCTCTATCATTGATAAGCTTATTTTTAAGGTTTTCTTTAATTTCAAGAGTATCAATATTATCGTAAATATTCTTAATTGTACCGAATTTCTGGATTAAGTCCCCTGCTGTTTTCTGACCTACACCGGCAACTCCGGGAATACAGTCAGAGGCGTCACCCTGAAGTGCTTTAATATCAATCATCTGTGATGGTGTAACACCATATTCTTCTCTAATTCTCTCTGGAGTGTATATTTCAGTAGTTGTTGTGCCCATTTTTGTATGAGGAAGCAATACGGTAACATTTTCACGAATAAGTTGGAATGAATCACGGTCACCTGTTGCGATAAAACACTCGTCACCATCTTTGCACATACCTGCAACTGTACCGAGAATATCGTCAGCCTCATAACCCTCTAAAGACATAATTTTATAACCCAAAGCTGCTAACAATTCTTTTAAAACAGGTAACTGTTGTGCTAGTTCAGGCGGCATACCATGACGATTAGCTTTATAACCATCATACATTTTATGTCGAAATGTAGGTGCTTTAAGGTCAAAAGCAATTGCAACACCATCAGGTTTAACCTCATCTCGAAGTTTCATTAAAATTGTCAAAAAGCCATAAATGCCATTGGTAAATCTGCCGTCTTTAGTGGACAAGGCACGAATACCATAAAAGGCTCTGTTTAGAATACTGTTACCGTCTATTGCTAAAATTTTCATACTGTATCACCAGAAATTTCAAAATTATAAATAGTATAACATAATTTAAAATTAAATACCATATATAAACAAAATAAAATTCCTTGTTCAACGTTAATCGAACAAGGAATTTTATGAATACTGAATTATTTAAAGCTTAATGTACTTGTCATCTCTGTCTTGAACTGTGGTCCTTGTGGTCCACCATTCATAAATGGAGGGTATGAGGACTCATTCCCCCAATAAAGCGTTGCCAAGCTATCGGGGTTTTCTATATCATAGTCAAATGCGGATGCCCACTTTGACCCCGCAAGTGCTCGACAACTTTCTTCAGGAACAAGTTCAAAGGTTTCAAGTTTACCTTCCTCCCACAAATTCCATTCCTGTCCTTTTGAACACTCATCCTTAAGTTTTACCACAACGAAGTTCATATAAACATATGTACCAATATGCGGATATAAGCCATGTGTACCCGCTGCACAGTAAATAATACAATGTTTATCGTCATACATCTCAAGGTCTTCCCAAGACTCAATTTCAGCAAAAGTATGTGCCGCAAATGCGGTCTTAACAGGTCGCAGATGTGTTTTACCGTTTTCTTCATATTTCAGAAAACGTAACGTAAAATGTTCCCAGTCACCCGGATGTCCCCCAACATTATGATTCACAAGCCAGATGAATTTTCCGCTATCATACGGACAATAGATAAAATACACTATATCCACATAGTTATTATCTTTTTCAACCCAGAAAGCGTACGCAACTGCCGAATCCTGGTCACCATAGAAAGTTTCGCAGATGTCAAAAGCACCGTCAATCGGTTCTTTCATCACAAGGCGAGAATCACCATTCCCATCAATTACACGGTCAAAATGTTCAAAGGTCCAATCCATTGAAACAGCTTCATAAGGGTCACCCTGTGCCATATGAATTCTCGGTGCGTAATCAGTCATAATCTGATTTTTCTGTGCATCATCAACATTGCTGATATCTACAGCATCACTCTCAATGAGCGCAACTTTCATACTTTTAATTCTAAAAATTTTTGTAATACCTTTTCCAAAATCATAACGAAGATATGAACTTTCGCTTTCGTTTAAAATAAATTCTTTACCCTTAAAATTTTTCTTTGTGTAAGCATAAACCACGTATTCCTGTGGAATTGAAATACTATCTGAATTAATATCGAGAGTTGCATATTCACCAATTCCATAATCTACACTTTTTCCTTTATAGTCTTTTTTAGAATAGAGCGTAACCATATTCTCTGTCTGATACTGCATTTCAGAATCAAATGTCACCGCACTTGATACTATACTTGCAAACACTACCGTAATAAAAATCAAAATCATTGTTAAAAGGACTTTTAAAGTTTTTTTCATAAAAATTCCCCCTTATATTGTCTTTACAAAGTCAATATAAATGAAAATAAAAGGTTTTGTCAATATCTTTTTTTAATAATGAACTATTTTTAAAAATATGTCCAATTTTTTGTTGCCGGTAAATCTTTCAATACAAAAATATGTTGACATTTCATCTTTACGGTGCTAAAATTCTTGTAAGTTAATATTAAACCTTTAAACCGATGAGAAAGAGTAGTAATTGATTTCAACTTATTTTCAGAGAGCCGTTGATGGTGAAAATACGGCATTAAGGATTTCAACGAATGGACTTTTGAGGGCAATCCGATATGTAGGTGCGACGGAGAGCAACCGTTATAGTGCTGAGTGTATGAAAGTACACGATGAGTGCGCATTTAAATGCGAATTTGGGTGGTACCGCAGATTTTACAGTCTGTCCCAATCTCTTGGGATGGATTTTTTTTATTTTTAAGGAGGAAAAATTATGATTCTCAACAATGTTGATTTTGATACTTATTTCAACAATTATCCTGACAAAAATGGTTATTTTGGAAAATACGGCGGAGTTTATATTGATGATAAATTAAAGAATGCTATGGCAGAAATTACAGAAGCGTATTTCTCAATTTGCCAGTCAAGAAAGTTTATTGCTGAACTTCGCAGAATAAGAAAAGAATTTCAAGGTAGACCTACACCTGTTACACATCTTGAAAGACTTTCAGATGCACTTGGTGGTAAAGTCCAACTCTATGCAAAGCGTGAGGATTTAAACCATTCAGGCGCGCACAAGCTTAATCATTGTATGGGTGAAGCACTTCTTGCAAAATATATGGGCAAGAAAAAGATTATCGCAGAAACAGGTGCAGGTCAGCACGGTGTTGCTCTTGCTACTGCCGCTGCATATTTCGGTCTTGAATGTGATATTTATATGGGCTCTGTTGACATTAAAAAGCAAGCTCCCAATGTTGCAAGAATGAAGATTTTAGGTGCAAATGTTGTTGAGGTTACACACGGTCTCCAGACTCTTAAAGAAGCAGTTGACGCAGCATTTGACGCATACAGTAAAGAATATAAAGACTGTATTTATTGTATCGGCTCAGTTTTAGGCCCTCACCCATTCCCAATGATGGTTCGTGATTTCCAGAGTGTTGTTGGTATTGAGGCAAGAGAACAGTTTATTGAAATGACAGGTCATCTTCCAAATGCTATTGTTGCCTGTGTTGGCGGTGGCAGTAATGCAGCCGGACTTTTTGCAGGTTTCTTATACGACCCTGTTGATATTTATGGTATCGAACCACTTGGTCGCGGTCCTAAAATGGGTGACCACGCTGCAAGTCTTAAATATGGCACCGAAGGTGTTATGCACGGTTTCAACAGCATTATGCTC
>JAZNIQ010000093.1:0-4406 GCA_045577555.1 Candidatus Fimenecus sp. | reverse complement strand
AGTTGGTGTTTCTGACCGTGGAAATACAGCAATTTCACAGCTTAAAGCAGGGGACATTGACTGGGATTATATTTTCGGCACACTCGGTGTTCGTTGGTTACACACAGGCGGTATTTTTGCTGCACTTTCAGAATCAACTGCAGAGGTTGCTATTGAAGCAGTAAAAACTGCAAAGAAATACGGCACAATCGTGTCATACGACCTTAACTACCGTCCATCACTTTGGAATGACATCGGCGGAAAAGCAAAGGCTCAGGAAGTTAATAAAGAAATTGCAAAGTATATTGATGTTATGATTGGTAACGAAGAAGATTTCACAGCTTGTCTTGGCTTTGAAATTGAGGGTAACGACGAAAACCTCAAAGAACTCAACATTGAGGGTTACTATAAGATGCTTGAAGAAGTTCTTAAAGTTTATCCTAATTTTAAGGTTATTGCAACAACTCTTCGCACAGTTAAAACAGCAACAGTTAATGACTGGTCAGCAATTTGCTATGCTGATGGCAAGGTTCATAAAGGTCTTGAACTTCCCGGCCTGGAAATCCTTGACCGTGTTGGCGGTGGTGACTCGTTTGCTTCAGGTCTTATTTATGGTCTTATGACAACAGAGGATGCACAGACAGCAGTTAACTATGGTGTTGCTCACGGTGCACTTGCTATGACAACTCCGGGTGACACATCAATGGCATCACTTAAAGAGGTTGAAAATATTGTCAAAGGCTCAGGCGCAAGAGTGCAGAGATAGTTTCTTTCCCCGCAATACTTCGTGGCTTTCGGCTCACGGTATGCCTGATACGGCTTCGCCTCTGCCACATTGTCTGGCGAAAAAATAAATCTATCTATAATAAGACGTATAACTTTGCAGGTGCGATTTACGAATCGCCTGCAATAAAAAATATATTCTTTATTGGAGATGTAATTATGGATAAAGAAAAGATTATTACTCGAATTCAGGACTGCGGTATTGTAGCCGTTGTTCGTGCAGAAACAGTTGACCAAGCTATCAGAATTACTGATGCTTGTATTGAAGGCGGCGTTGCTGCTATTGAGCTTACATTTACTGTTCCACATGCTGATAAGGTTATTGAAGAACTTGCCAAGAGATACACTCCCGAAGAAATCATTCTCGGTGCAGGTACGGTTCTTGATGCAGCAACAGCAAGAATTGCTATGCTTTCAGGTGCAGAATACATTGTAAGCCCTGCTCTTGACCTGGAAACACTTAAACTTTGTAACCGTTACAGAGTTCCGATGATGCCGGGTATTATGACAGTTCGTGAAGGACTTCTTGCTATGGAAAACGGCGCAGATATTCTTAAAGTATTCCCTGCAGACCTTTTTGGACCAAAGATTATCAAAGACATTAAGGGCCCAATTCCATATGCAAAGATGATGCCTACAGGTGGCGTTGATGCAGACAATGTTGGTGAATGGATAAAAGCAGGTGCTGTTGCAGTTGGCGCAGGTTCATCACTTACAGCAGGTGCAAAAACGGGTGACTACAAGAAGATTACTGAAACAGGTAAACGATTTGTAGAAAACATTAAACTTGCTCGTGCAGAGCTTGCAGGAAAATAATTCTATTTGAATTTTATAAGATTTATTGAATAGCGGAGTGTTTCTCCGCTATTCTTATACCTTGCAATAAGGCTTATTTAATGTTACAATATGGTCGCAAATAATATGAAAGGGCGGTGCAGAAATGAAAAAAACATTATCAGTTTTAATTTCAATCATAATGATAATATGTGCATTTATAACTGCATTACCGTCCTATGCCTTGTCTGCAGGTAATTTCACCTATGAGCTTAACGGTGAAAACGCTGTTATTACAGGATATAAGGGAACATCAAAGAGTTTTACTGTTCCTGCAACAGTTGGTGGAAAAGAAGTGAAAGCAGTAAGTGAAGGCGCTTTTAAAGGAAATACCAATATTACGTCCGTAAAGATATCCGAGGGTGTTGAAAGTATTGGTGCAGGTGCATTTGAAGATTGCACTAACCTTGCAACAATAACATTGCCGTCAACGATATTGCACGTTGGTGAAAAAGCAATATATAATACAGCTTATTACAACAATAAATCTAACTGGCGATTAAAAAAAGACCCGGGTGAAATTGGCAATGGTGACTCTATTGATTGGGAAGATATTGGTGCACCGGTGTTGCAGTATCTATATCTTGGAGATGTTTTGATAGAATTGGAGTTAGAGGGCAGTTATAGTATAAAATATGGTGCACTTGTTATTGCGGATGGTGCTTGTAAAGAGAACGTGGACGCAAAATATATAGGTATTCCATCAACAGTCGTTTCAATCGGAAACAAGGCTTTTTATGGTTGTGAAAGCCTTACAAGTTTAGGCGACATTAAGAGTGTGGATTATATAGGTGATTCTGCTTTTGAAAACTGCACAGTTCTTGAAAATATCGATATTTCTGAAACAACAAGTTTTAATGCAAACGCCATTAAAAACACAGGGTTTTATAATAATCCTGAAAATTGGGAAAACGGAACATTATACATGGATGAACGAGTTGTCGGAACTGATTCAAAAATCAATGAAACATATATAAAAGAAGGCGCAACACATATTATTGACGGAGCTTTGGGTGACAAAAGTGCGGTGATTCCTGCATCTGTCATAAATATTGCGGAAAATGCATTTACAAATACAGAAAATGTTAAAATTTTTGGATACACCAATACATTTGCTCAGACTTATGCAAAAGAAAGTGATATTCCATTTATCAACCTTGATACAATAAAAAAAGGTGATATGAACTGTGACGGAAATGTAGATAAATCAGATTACAGCATTCTTTCCGGTATTTCAAATACAAAAAACTATCAGTCATACACAGTAACCCTTATCGGAGATATGGATGAAGACGGTGCAGTTGACGGATTTGATGTGATTATTCTTGATTTGATGCTTAATGATATGCCTCCGTCAAACCTCGAAGGTGATGTGAATGGCGACAATAAAGTTGATACAGAAGATTACAAATTGCTTGTAAAAATAGTATCCACCCATGAAAAAATAACAGACAACTTAATGTTTAAACGTGCCGATATAAATGAAGACGGTGCAGTTGACAGTTTTGATGTAATAAACCTTGATTTGGCATTAAATAGTTTTGTGTTAATATAAAAATAACGCTTAAGGATTTTCCTTAAGCGTTTTCTTTTTCCATAATGTAATTAACTACACTGTCTTCATTATTATTGCCTATTATTGTATTTGCAATTTCTTTGATTTCTGGTACTGCGTTTTTTACAGCAACTGCCGTGTCAGCGCCTTTCAGCATTATAATATCGTTTAGATTATCACCGAATGCTGTAATATGTTCTGCACCTGTTAGTTCTTTTACTTCCTTTGCTCCATTTGCTTTTGATGCGGTGTGAGAATAAATTTCAATAAGCCAATCATCGGAATAACTGTCCTTGTAATAGGCAAAATCAATTTCAGGTATAGTTTTTAATTTTTCAACAACATTGTCAAGAGATTCGGGTAACGCATAGTAGTTCACATAAACAGGATGAAGACCTTTTTCAATATTTGTCAAATCATCGGTCTGAGTGAACCTTCCATCAAGCATATCAACACGCTCATCATAAAAATCTTTCATACCTTCATTGTCAAACTGAGTGTATTTAATAGACAATTTATAATCATCACTATACAAAAACATAAAAGGATGAAGATTTTTTTCGTAAAAGCAATTGAGAACTTTTTGTAAGGCACAATGGGGAATTTCGTGGTATTTAACTGCCTTTTTTGTTTCGGTGTCATAGACAAAAACACCATTCATAAGCACTATGGGTGCGGCAAAATGCACGCCATCAAGAATCGGCATAGCACTCACCATACTTCTTGCTGTTGCAACTGAAAAGGGGATACCCCTGTGATAGAATTCATTAAGTTTTGCTTTAGTATAGTCGCTCATACGTCCGTCACTTTGTAAAAGTGTGCCGTCCATATCACTGATGTATAATGTTTTCATAAAACCTCTTAAATTGTAAGGCGGGGTCTTGCCCCGCCACTAATAATTATTTAAGTAATGATACTACAAGGTCACCCATTTCGGATGTTGTGACTTTCTTGAAACCATCCTCATAAATATCAGGTGTACGGGCAATTTTAAGTATCTCGTTAACTGCATCTTCAATTGATTTTGCAGCTTCTTTTTCGTCAAAAGAATATTGAAGCATCATTGCTGCAGAAAGGATTGTTGCAAGTGGGTTTGCCTTTTGTTGACCTGCAATATCAGGCGCAGAGCCGTGAATGGGCTCATACAGACCTCTCTTCGTTGAACCGAGAGAAGCGGACGCAAGCATACCGATCGAGCCGGTGATTTGTGACGCCTCGTCGGAAAGAATGTCACCGAACATATTTGAAGTTACGA
>JAZNIQ010000092.1:0-6246 GCA_045577555.1 Candidatus Fimenecus sp. | reverse complement strand
CCGCTTGGCCTCCGACTTCATATATTCGGCACTTTGTAACTATCATAATTGAAAATAAGTACACAAAAACGGACTGAAATTATAAAAACAGGGAACAAATTGAGTGTGAAAACTGCAGTTTGTTCCCTATTTTTAGTTATTCAGTTGTTACTGATGGGAGGTTGCCGAGATTGTCATTTTCTTTTCCGTTGGGGATTGATTTCAGATACTCGTTGTCACCGCGGTGAGCAATGCCGACTCCTGCAATTTCGCCCTGTTTTGCCATTTGTACCGCCTGAGGTTTTGGGACGATTGTGTTGTCTGATAACTGATAACCCGTAACTCGTCCGCTTTCTTTCACAAGCCCCGTAATCTGCTTTGCATCTGACTTCGCCTGTGGGATTTCATCAAGTGTATTCTTAACTAGTGCACTGCCGTTTATATTGTTTGTGTTATTTGAGTTTTCGTTCATACTTATACTCCTTTTTATTCAGTTTGTGCAATTAAAGGAGTAATATTCAATGCAAATACCGAGATACTCAGGTAAGAGCTGAACTGGTTTTAAGCCTTTTATAATATAAACATAACTGTAAATGAAATTATAAATGCGTTTATCAACGAAAATCTTTAGATGGTGATGCAATAAAAACTTTGGTTCAAAGATTAAACAAATACGAAGTTGAACTTGCACATCTTTATGATGCCATCGAAGATTTCTTTTTTGAGCAGATGTAAGGCTTAAACCATAGTCAAATCTTGCTTTATGTGTCGAATTAATGTATAATCTTTCGAAAAGGAGAGATTATATATGCTGTCAATATGCTTAGCGTTACTCCAAAATCCGGAAGATAAACTACGATTTGAAGAGTTCTATAACAAGTTTTACGATACAGTTTATTTTATTGCGAAAGACCATTTAAAAACTAAAGAAGCAGCCGAGGATTGTTCGCAAGAAATAATGATTCATTTTGCAAAGGATTTCCATAACATAAAGCAAGATTTTGACGATAAAAGATTTAGGAATTACGTTCGAGTAGTAGCAAAAGGCATTTCCATTGATATGTATCGCAAAGAGAAAAAGCATCTTGAACACGTTGTGGATGCTGATTTAACAGAGTTTTATACCCTCTCGGTTGATGAATTTGAATTTTGTGACACAATGCTTTTGAAACAAGCTGTTGATGCAATGCCGGAATCATACAGATATGTTTTCTATTTAAAATATTTTTATGAGTTCAGTGGTGCAGAGATTTCTGCAAAAACAGGAATATCAGAAACGTCTGTAAGACAAAAATGTATGCTTGGAATGAAATTTGTTAGAAACTATATAAAGGAAGCTGAGAATAATGAATAAATTAGCACTCGCTTGTGAATTGTCATTAAACGATTGGTTAGCTGCATTTCCTGATATAATCCCCGAAGCCGAACGAAGCAAAAAGCACGAAAAGTGGAAGAAAAATCTTTTCAATAAAATGCGTGATGACCACTATCACAGATTCACAACAAAGACTGTGAAAATTATGCTTGCAGCAGCGGTTATATTTGCATTGTTATTAACAGCGTTCGTTATTCCGTCATCACGAGAGTTTATTTTAGATAATTTAGACGATTTCAGTAGATATAAAATAACAGAAAATAACAAAAACTCTGTTGACGGCGAAATAACTGTTGGGTATGTACCTGAAGAATTTGAATTAGAAAGTAATGGGAAAGTTGGAAAAAGCATATTAAACAGATACAAAAATGGGCACGGAGAGTTTTTCATTATTATGAAATATTCATCATCAATAGAAGTGGATTTTGATACTGAAAACTTTGTGTCAGAAGAAATAATTGTTGATGATTTAAAATATATTTATTGTCAAGGTAATGTTGGTGTTAACTATGTTGTCTGGAATAAAAATGATTATGTTTATGAAATTGAAGCACCATTTGAAAAAGAGGAATTACTTAAAATTGCTCAAACAGTAGAATAAACTAACAAAAGCTCTCTTAATTACGATATAGTAAGTTAAGGGGGTGATAAATATGTCAAACATTGTCAAAAAAAGTATTAGTATAGTTTTAATTCTTACAATGCTTTTTTCAGTTTTTGCAATCAACACTTATGCTATAGGTGATGAAAGTGAAAATACTATAATGCCACGTTGGTCAGTTATAAGTAGTGTTGCAACATCTTTCACTATAAGCGGATTGAATTCAACTTCATCTGTTGTGCTTACATCTAAGTATACAACATCACTCTATATTAAAATTGAATTGCAAAAAGAAAAGTCAACAGGCTATGAAACTATTGAAACATGGACAAAATCAGGTACAAGCACATATTTGATGCTTGAAGAAGACAGACTTATCAATATTTTCAGCGATTACAGAATTAAAGTAACTTGCACAGCCGGTGGCGAAACTCACGTTAAATACGACTATCCGGATTAATTCCCAAAAAACAACCTCTGTAAAATTTTTGCAGGGGTTGTTCTAACTTTTATCAATTATTACGAGGGGTAATTAAAATGAAATATGAGATATTCGCCCACAAGGTCGAGGTTGAGGGAGAAATCTATAACACTTTCGGCATTGTGGCAACGGACCAACAGGGAAATACATATGCTTTTGAGGACATAACTACATTTAGCGGTAAACTTGAAAAGTTTGTTGAATTTCTCAACAAAGAAAATGTTTCCCTTAATTGTTTCAAAATCTTTCTTGAACTTTTCATAGAAAGTTTATAGGCTACAAAAAGGACTGGCAAAAACCGGTCCATTTTTTTTGCTCTCTCATCGATTAACTTCGGTGTGATTTGTTTACGAGGTTATATTTTAAAAGATAACTGCCCCCAAAAAAGTGAGGGCAGAAAGCTTATTCAATTCTGTAAATTGAAATTTACCTTATTTGTAATCGATTACTTTTCCACAATTTCCACATTACCGATTTCACCGTTTACAAACTCACCGTTTTGGTAATATGGCTTTGAATTGATATTTACAACAGCGCCGGTTGGTACATATAAAACAGCATTTATATCTTGTGGGAAAGTAAGGTTGATAATATAATCTTCGTCAGTCTGTTCATAGTTTAGAGTGATTAACCCTTTTACACTTGGAACAGTACAGCTCATGCTGTCGGACAGAGTGTACTGAGGGTCAATTTTAACCTTTTCGTAACCTGCCAAAAGGGGAGTGATACCTGCAAAATGCTTACTCATTATAACAAGAGGTCCACCACTCCATGCGTGATTTTTAGTGCCACGCCAAGCATCCCAAAATTCCCAGAGAGTAGAGTAGTCCGCATTCACCATATCCTCATATCTGTCCTTAATTCTATCCTTTGCAAGTTCATATTCTCCCATTTTGCAAAGTGCTTCAAGAACATAGTATTCCATATACGGACTTGAATTTTGAGTGGTTGTGAGTACATTTGTGATAGTATCGTACTGCTCTTTTGTTGCAAGTCCTGACAAAACAGCAAGTGCATTTGCTCTGTCATCGGGTTCTTTAGCATCGTCACTTTTGAAGCCTTCTTTTGTCCAAAGTGCTTTATATCCCCTTGCAATAGTATCTTTTCTTTCAGTAATAAATGATATGTCATCGTCTTTTCCCAAAATTTTTGCCATTTCTTCTGTGGCAGAAAGTGCATAATAAACCCAAGCATTTTCTATGGCTGTCATGTCTGCCTTATCGCCCCAGTCAGGCCAATCCCAAGAGCCTTCACGATGAACAACAAGACTATTTTCGTCGATTTCCCAAAGTTTAAGGTAGTCAATGGATGCACCATATACCTTTTCAATAAAAGCCTTGTCACCGGTATACTCATAGTAAGTGAGGAAACCTACGATTCCTGCAAGTTGCTGAACAGGAAGTTCAAAATAGTCACCACTTATAGGTACAACAGTTTGAAGCACTTTTGTGTCGTCAATGTGAGAAAGCATTGCCTGAACACCTTTTTGATATAACAAATATGAATTACTGTCCATAGAGTACATTGTCATAATCATTTCGCTTGTGACGTCGCCCCACCATTGTGCTCTTTCTCTGTCGGGGCAATCCATAAAATTGTCACGCATAGTGACATAGAGAGTACGCAATGATTTTTGCCACAAGGAATTCAAAAACTCATCATCGCACTTGAAGTTGCCACAGAATGAACTGTCATATCCTGTTTCACGGTATTTGAGAGCAACAACTGTAACACCGTGAGGTATGTCATAAGTAACACTCTCTCCGTTAACCCAGCCCAATGCCTCAAATTCTTGTTCTCCCTCTTTAGTGATATAGGTAGTTGAAACTGCACCAATTGGAGTATTTTCTGTTGTTATACGAATCTTTTTGCCTTCGGGTGCTACGATTTTAAGATATGCAGTAAACTGTGCGTTATAGGGAATATCCATTGTGATTTTTTCACCGAAAAGATTTTTTACAGCATAGTTCTCGTAAGTATTTGAATTCTCATAATCCTTAAGACCGTAATCTTTCAAGAAAGGTATTCCTCTCGGATAAAGTTTGCCATAAGCACCCTCGCCACCGATAGCATATTCGGTTGCATTTTCCCAAGAAGAAAAATCAAAAGCTTCATTTAACCAATCGCCCAAATCTTCCCTTGCATCATAATAAATGCTGTGTTCGGCAAGTCTGTAATTAGGTTTGTAAAGAATACTGTCACCATAAGCACTGTGCTTATTCACTTTCCAACTATTGTCGGAAAGTATTGTGATGTCATCATTTTTAGCTTCAAAAAGGAATCCGCCCTGACCACTACTATTATATGAATAGTTTTTATCGTCGCCCCAGAACCACACCAAAGCACAAATTGAGTTTTCACCTTCTTTGATGAAAGGAGCAATATCTACACTGTCATAATAACCACTGTTTTTATCGGGACCTCGTTTCACATTTCCCTCAAAAACAACGGTTTCTCCGTTTATGTAAAGCCAATATTTCGAGTCGGCTGAGATGTTGGCAATAAGTTCTTCGGGCTTTCTTTCGAGAGTAAGTTTTTTATTAAAACACATCCAGATATTTTCTTCTGTCAGGTTTTCCTTATCCCAAATCCACTTGGCTGTCCAATCGGTTTTCTTTTGTGTAGAGATTGTACTGTATTCAGGAATATTTTCTGAAATCTCATAATTGTTTTTATATGGCATTGTCGTTTCCCCTAATATAAGAAGTGAAGAAAAATGTGAAAAAACAAGAGCTGCTACTGTTAAAAGTGCAGGAATAATTAATAACAGTATTTTTTTCATAGGTACATCTCCTTTTCTAGAATAATTATACCATCCACAAAAATAAAAGCAACAGCAAAAAAATACCGTTGCTTGTAAGTGTTTTATTTTATTCTTCATCATCGGCATCCTCGAATGAGTTGTGTCAAAACTGTTGCAATTCGTTTATGTCAATGTTAAAATTATATTGTAAATAACATCTTTATATGTCGTTAATTAAGGAGGATAAATATGAAAAAATTAATTGCATTAATTCTTTCATTCGTTATGCTATGGTCAGCGTGTATTCCTGCTATCGCAGCAAATTCCGAGGACAAAGACACACTTAGGTTGGTTGTTCCCCAAAATTGGGAAATGGACATAGGTGATTCAAGAACTGTTGAAGCAGTTTTCTCGTCTGATGTTACAAGCAGAGTTCTTACATGGAGTACGGAACCGGAAGAAATTGCTTCTGTTGATGAATGGGGTAGAGTAACAGCACTCAGCGAAGGTACTGTTACCGTTACTGCACAGACTTCTGAAGGGCTCACTTCTTCTGTTGTTCTCACAGTAACAACTACACCTACAAAAATCAAGGACTCAAACAAGGAAAAGACCGACTACAACGGTGAAGCTGAAGCTGAAAACGATGTTCTTCAGAAAATCGTTACTCGTTATGAAAAAAGTGATAGTGAAGATGTTCCTGCCAATGTGAAGGATGAAAGCACTTATCAGGATGCAAAAAAGGTAACCACTGCTGATGGTGCAGTGTGGGAAATTACCAATTATGGTGTTCTTCGTACAGACAACAACGCAACTAATTCCCGTGACATCGAACAGCGATTTATGGGTGACAGATATTTTTACAGTGCTGATTCCGGCAATGGAAAAGTTCTTGCTATTTTCTCTGATGGAGGAAATGGCATCTGGACAGTTATGGCTGAAGGCTATACTCACATCGAAATGGTTGAAATGAATGGTACCGACAAAGCTGCAATTATGAGTGAAAACACTCAGAAAGATGTTGCAAGACGTGGTATGGTAGCAAATTCATACTATAACGAAGCTAT
>JAZNIQ010000091.1:0-2168 GCA_045577555.1 Candidatus Fimenecus sp. | reverse complement strand
TCAAAAATATGGTTTAGACACAGTATTTAAGCAGCATGATGGGGTTATCATAGGCATGAGTGCAGGCTCTATTAACATGGCTAAAACATCAATATGTACTATGTCCTGTGGACACCATAAACAGGAAATATATAATGGCCTCGCATGTGTAGATATTTCTGTAGAACCTCACTTTGTCAGAAACAAAGTTTCAAATGAATTGATGGATTTATCAAAGAAATACACAATTTATGGACTATGTGATGACAGCTTCATTGTCTGTTCAGGAAAAACAATCGAATTTTTTGGAGAAATATATAAGCTCAGCCAGGGAAAAATTGAAAGGTTATGAGTACTATAAATTCCAATTCGTCGAACAGTTCAATATGTACCGCCGTATTCGGAAAGATCCGAGTACGGCTTTTTAATTGCTACTATGATTGAACTTCTTGGGTTGATGTGGTATAATGTAGGAAATCGGACAGATCGATAAACCTGTTACTGTTTGTCAAGTACTTTTTCAAAAAAATATGCAATAAAAAATGGCATAACAATAAAGCCGAAAAATGCAAATTTTTCAGCTTAGAGAAATTTAAAAAACAATTATGAAGTTAACAGTAAAGTTCCATTACTCTTGCGTAATAGATTCGCAGAAATTTATTGAGTCCTGCAATCTTGGCAACACGCTTTGGTTTCCCTTCATTTTCTTTTTTGATAATGAAATCATAAACTGCCGAATCTTCGGTTGGCTTTACGACTTTAAGACTGTGCATGATTTCATATCCGATTTTTCTAAGAGTAGAAGAGCCACGCTTTGAAACATTACGTTTAGTTCCAATAAATTTGCCTGATTCATAAGGCGGAGCATCAATACCCGCAAACGCTACAAGAGCGCTGCCATTATGAAAACGTCTGACATCACCGATTTCGGCAATCAAACGAACAGAAAGAACATCTCCGACACCTTTCATATCCCTTACTACGGAATATTCCGGTAAAGCACTTGCAATTTCCTGCATTTGTGATATAATTAGCGATAAGGTGAGTTCGGCATCTCTGACCGATTTAACTGCCTGCAGTACCAGCATTTTGGTTGATGGGGTACTGGATTTAAGGGTTGGGATATTGTTCTTCGAAAGCTGATATATCGCTATCGCTTGACTTTCGTTGTAACGATATCCTTTCTTTTTAATCCATTTCGCATAATCTGAAAGAAATTGCTTTTCGCTCATCTTCTTGATATTATCATAATGCCAGTACTTCTCTACAAAATCGCATAGTTTATCCTTTGTGCTGTATGCAGGAACTGCTCCTTGCAGTAAGGTCTTAATTCCGGGCATAACGCCGTCAAGCAGATTAGCAAGCTGAATTTTACAGCTTACTTTTAATCGCACATACTGTTCATATTGTCTGCCGAGTAGCTTTAATTCGGCATAGATCTCATCAGGCGGACAATATGCAGTCATAGAAAACCAATGATCTATACCATAGTTTGCAATTCGGACAGAGTCAATTTTGTCAGTTTTAGCTTTTCTTAAAGTTGCTGCACAATATTTTTTCATTATGTAAGGATTTACAACAACAGTAAAAATATCTGCCGAGAGCAGTTTAGAAACAACAACCTGATGATAGCCGCCAGTAGCTTCAAGCACAACTTTGACATCTTCATCAAATGACTTGATACGTTCAATCAGAGCATTCAATGCTTGTTCGGTGTGGTCGATGCTGTACGGAGTTTCTACGACTTCACCATAAGGTCGAAGCATACAAACTGTACTTTTGTCTTTTGAAATGTCAATGCCTACACTCATCATAAAGTATTCTCCTTGAAAAGTAATTTGAAAGGTAGAACCACTTACTCTTACTGACACTCATTTTGGCTCGTTACACGAAGGCTTTGCTTCAACCTGTTTACTCGAATGCATACAATAAGAGGCGGTCGACAGTTTATCGATCGGATGTGTTAATCCAATAAGAATTACGCCGGACCTTTCCTCTTTATTGTATAAAAATAAGAGTAGTTTTGCAATGCTTTTTGCATTGAGTTTCTACTCTTGTATTGTACCAAATTTGAATTTGACGAGGTGCCGAGCTAATGAGTAAAGAAATCGAAATTGGTGGATGCATTGAAGTTCCGGACGAAGTTACTGTGGATGAAGTTTGTGATGCATTTATAGATTTTGTTGAAG
>JAZNIQ010000090.1:0-4171 GCA_045577555.1 Candidatus Fimenecus sp. | reverse complement strand
TGCCAAGAAAATGTTTGACTACGCAATCGAGCGTCATCCCAATCAGGACGATACCACATCCTACATCCCCAACGGAAAGTTGGATGCCGAGGTTGCAGAAATTACGGAACGACTTAAAGAAAAATTCCCCAACTGTAAAGTTATAGAATATAAGGTAGGTCCGTTAATCGCATCACACATCGGACCTGTATGTGGAATTTTCCTCAAAAAATAGCAAAGCCTTAGAAAAAAGTGCAGACCATCAAAAGAATTATATTTTATATTTAGAAACAGAAGAAATAACTCGGCAAACCGAGTTATTCTTTTTTTAGATTTCTTTTGATTATGAACAACCCTCACCTCTCGGCGTACAATTGTACGCCTTCGGGTATCCCTTGCGGTTCGGTTTGTCCATTCTGCATCTTTTTTCGTCAAGCTTGATAAACAATATAAAAAAATCCCCGCATATGAGGTGTGTTCTTAAGGACAGTTTAAACCCCGAAACAAAATTCTGTTTCGGGGTTTATTGTATAAGGTATTAGGAGTATCCTAAAATCGTGGAATATGGTACGCATCTTCCCTGCTCGTTAAATTACCGGACGTTTTTATCTTGTATAACTATAGTCATTTACACAAAACAATAACCTAACCAAATCATTAAGCGGTCTTTTAGCTTTTAATGGATGCATAAATCCAATGTTATATACAAACGAAACAACCTCTTTTGTTTGTTGCGGATTCCACACTCTTTTTTCAGAAATATCGCAAAATTCACACTTTTCAGAATCGGCTATATATTTTAGCTGCTTGTTTAATTCTGTAATATCATTGTTGTTATCGTAGTTTTTTGCAGACACAATGCCAATTCTGCACTTTTTATTATGTTTTTTAATTTGTGAAATCAGTTTGCGGTAATCATCAGTAAATTTATCTGCCGAAAATTTGAAGCATTCTACATCTTCAATATGCAAAAGTATTGTTTCGGGAGAAAGGTCTGCAACACAATCTGCATAAATGTCAAAAGCCTCGCTGATTGTAAGATTTTCAAAGCTACGATTATAGCAGTTTTCTTTGATACCAAAAGCCTGTCTTAATTCGCATAGCGGAATAGAAACATCTTCTTTTTCACCAAAGATAACAATGCCATTTTGCTCTGCAAGTTTGTTTAATGCCTTATAATTCTTAATTTCTTGTTCTCTCATCTTTTGCACCCCTTATCTTGATTTATTGTCTAAAGCAACATTTCTGAAATATACCACAATGTTTAGGAGAACTATTGCAAGATTAAGCAGATAAACTACAAACACATAATTAATCTGCCCTGAAATAATTTTTGCACTTATTCCTGCTATGTATCCGGTAAAGATTAAAAGAATAAACGGCAGACTTGTTGCTTTCGCTGTTCGTGCTTTGTAAGCCTTAATAACATTGATAGGCCACGACAACCCAAAGCACACCAACATAATTGTTTCAAAAATAGAACTCATCACACAAAACTCCTTTGTTTTTAATTTCGTATTAAAGCCTATCACAACATTGAAACACTGACAATTTTATGTAAAATATAAACATAATTTGTCGTTTCAGAAAATTTATTTTACTTACAAAAGTCATAAAATAAGATAATAAATTGAAATTTCATCCATTATATGCTATAATTTTAAGTAAGAAAATCAAAGAGGAAGTCCTATATTATGAAGATGAAGAAGAATTTGAAAAATCCGCAAAAGCAGATTTCAATAAAAAACATACACAGAAAAATATTCACCACGCAACTTATACTCATCATAACCCTTGCTTTGTTTTTGGGCATTTCGGGAACTTTGATAAATATTCATTTTGAAATAGATAAACGAGATCAGAACCTGCAGAACATTGCCGAGGCTGTGGCAAATTCTCCGCTTGTGGATGACAAAATTGAAAATCCCGATGATGAAAAAACAACTGAGCTGTTAAATGAGTATCTTGACTCTCTCAAAACAACCCTTGACAATATTGACGTTATATCCTTTGTAAGTCGTGATAATGTTCGTCTGTATCATTCCAATCACGATTTGATTGGTACAGAGTATGACGGAACGATACCTGAATTTGAAAAGGTATCAAAGGAATACTACACAGCAAATGAAACGGGGCCTTCCGGTTCACAGCGTCGTGCGTATGCGGCAGTTTATGATAAAAACGGAAACTACACCGGATTCGTTATGACGATTATGCTTCTTGAAAATATCAAGGTGGAAACCTTGCAGATACTTTTTATCTTTGCGCTCATTACTATTGCCGCAATTTTAATAGAACTGATTATTTCTGCAGAGCTTTCAAGCTCTATTAAAAAGAGCTTGCACGGATATGAACCAAATGTTTTCTCGGCAATGTTTCAAGTTCGTGATAATATTTTGGAATCATTAAACGAGGGTGTACTTGCCGTAGATAAAAACGGAGTTGTGCAGTTTGCAAATCGCTCTGCGGCAAAAATGCTTGGCAAGGAAAAATCAAAAGAGCTTATAAACGCACCATTTACCGATTGCTGTAATGACGGTTTCATACAAAATGTCATCAGAACAGGCGAAAAAGAATTTAACATTCAAGAGCAAAGCATTGATAATAGCAATGTTTTGATTGACTGCATACCTATCAGGGAAAAAGATGACATTATCGGAGCAGTTGCAATTCTTCACAACCGTGAAGAATACACAAAGCTGATGGAAGATCTTGCAGGAACAAGGTATCTTGTGGATTCAATGCGGGCTAACAATCACGATTTCACAAACAAGCTTCATGTTATAATGGGACTGATACAAATGGAAATGTATAACGAAGCGGTATCGTATATTGAAAATATTTCTATTGTGCAGCGAGAAACCATCAGTAAAATTATGTCAGTAGTTGATGAACCAAGTATAGCGGCACTTTTAATAGGTAAAAGTGCAAGAGCTTCGGAACTTAATATAAAGTTTATACTGAGTGAAGAAAGCCACTATTCAAAAACAGATTTATATCTTCCCCCCGAGCTTATGGTTACGGTTATCGGCAACCTTATAGATAATGCGTTTGATGCAATGAATATAAAGGATATAGACAGACAAAAGGAACTGCATTTTGGCATCTATTCCCGTGAAGATGCACTCCTTATAACTGTTGACGATACAGGTGTTGGAATCGGTAAAGACAATGTTGAACATATATTTGATAACGGTTTCTCAACAAAAGGCGAAGGTCGTGGCACCGGACTATGTCAGGTAAAGGAAATGGTTGAAGCTATAGGTGGTAAAATAACGATTGAATCACAGGAAAATGTGGGTACATCATTTACCGTCAGCTTTTCAAAATAACTTTTTGGAGGTGTATTATGTATAAAGTTTTAATAGTAGAAGACGATCCTATGGTCGCTATGATAAATGAACAATTTGTAAGCCGGCATAAAGACTTTGTGGTTGCACATAAATGTAATGACGGAAAAAGTGCCCTGGAATACCTTGATGAAAACGAGGTTGATTTAATCATCCTTGATGTGTTTATGCCATATATGGATGGCTTTGAAACACTCAGACAGATAAGAAAAAAACAGATTTCCGTTGATGTTATAATGGTAACTGCAGCTAATGAACGAGAGCAATTAAAAGAGGGACTGCATCTTGGTGTAGTTGATTATTTGGTAAAGCCGTTTACATTTGAAAGATTTAAGGTGGCACTTGATAAATTTATTGCTCAGGTTGAAGCATTGAAAGATTTGGATAAGGTTAATCAGAAAAATATTGACTTTTTGATAGATAAATCAAGGAAGAGGGCAAACGAGCTTTATCCGAAAGGCGTACAGGAAAAGACTTTGCAAACCATTATTGAACATTTGAAAGAAAACAAAAACAAATGGCTCACCGGCGATGAAATCGCAGAAAAAGTTGGACTTACCGGCGTTACTGTAAGAAGATATATGACACACCTTTCGGAAACGGGAATGATTATTGCGGATATGAACTACGGAACCGGAGGCAGACCGCGTATGCTCTACAAGTTGTTAAATTAAAACTAAAGGATAAATAAAGACGGAAAATCTTTTTAGATTTTCCGTCTTTATGGTTAATGTCCTTAAGAACACTACGCTTATGCGGGGATTTTTTTATATTAAAATTTATCAACTGGATATACAATCTTCAACTGATTGATTTTTGATTCATAAGCCTGCTGGCGTTTT
>JAZNIQ010000089.1:0-1895 GCA_045577555.1 Candidatus Fimenecus sp. | reverse complement strand
AATGTACGATTGTCAATGATGGGTGACACTTTTCTTAAAAAAATAAAAAACTTACTCCAAATTCTCTCTTGTCAAGGTGGAGCTGCTTGGCAGTCTTACCTTGACAATGCACTATCTGATATAATATTTACAGGGCATTAAGCAATCCTTTGCTTAATCCCTTAGTTGCCTTACATCACGCCTAAGTATTTGCTTAACATTTCATTCGGTGTGAGAAATCTTAAGCATATTTTAGGTATATTGTTTGATTTTTTATTATATTTAGCAAGCTGACATCTGCCATCTGCGAGATTATACATTTTCATTTTCTTGTAAAATCTCTTTTCGTCTGTTCTATGCTGCCTTTCTACCTTGCCGTTATGTCTTGGTGTTGCTACCCTTATCCTGTGATACTTTATGCCGCATTTTTCAAGCGTTTCTTCAAACAACGAAAGCTTACCGTCATCGCTTATCAATGCTCTGGTAAACTCTGTTCCGTTATCCGTCTGTATTTCCCTTATCGGAAACGGGCAGTTTAATATTAATTTCTTCAAAAAATCTGATGAACTATATGTGCTATGTTCATCATACATCTCTCTGAAAGTCCACCGTGTACATTCATCTACTGCTGTATATTGGTAGTATTTCTGACCATTAACTACACAATATGAGGGCACAAATTTAACATCTACTTGTACCTTTTGACCCGGATAATCTGCTCTTTGATATGGTTTTGATTTTCTCGCTTGTTTCTGCTTAATTTCAGGTTTTATCCACTTATTTACAACTCTTACTAAGCTTGTATAACTGCGTTTATATCCTCTTTTTCTTACTGCATCCCATAGCATTATCATATCATCTTTGTAATATGGATAAAGTTTTAGTATCAGTTGTTTTTCCTCAACAGTATGCTCATTAGGATGATGATGTGGTCTATGGCTTTTATCAACAAGGCTTTTCCAGCTCTTCCCATCATATTTTGCACGCCATTCATATATTGCCTGACGACTTCTATGAAATCGAATACTTGCCTTTGTTACTCCATTTTTAAAAGAATATTTAATTACTCGTTGACGAAACCTTGCTTCTGATGTTAAAATACTCATTGGAAAATGACCTCTTTCTGATACGTGTTTTTTGTGGTTATTAAACATTATATCATATTTAGAGTTCATTTTCCTTTTTATTTGTCACCCATCAATTGTATCATAACATTATTTCAAATTTTTTTCTGTTTTGATTAATTATTACATTTGCTATACAAAAAATGATAATAATTGACAGTATCTTTTATTTTTTGATAGAATGACCATATATTACTATTGGGGAGAAAATTATGAAAAAACTACTTATAATATCCTTTATAATTCTCACATTTCTTTTCGCATGCAGTGTTTCCTATGCCGGCGATGGAATAAGCGTATATCTTGATGGTCAGAGGATTGAATTTGATGTGGAACCATCCATAATAAATGGCAGAACAATGGTGCCTGTGAGAGCTATTTTAGAAGCTGCCGGTGCTGTTGTTGGCTGGGATGGAACCAATAATATGATAACTGCCGAAAAGGATGGAACTTTTATAAGCTTTGGAATAGATAACACAACTATGGCAGTTAAAAAATACGGGAAAACAAAAACAGTTGAATTGGATGTTGCTCCATGCCTTATAAATGGCAGAACCTTTGTTGCAATAAGGCATATTGCAGAAAGCTTTGGTATATATGTTGGCTGGAACGCAGATATGCAAAGAGTTATTCTTGATTCAAACTATGAGGTTTCATCTGCGCCAAATAAAATTGAATTCTCTGATTTTTCACTTCCCGAAGGAATGAGAGTGGGTGACTATCATTCACTTAGCGGTATGATTTCTGCCGATGGTGTGATAGATAGAGTAAATATTAAGGTTATAGATAAGA
>JAZNIQ010000088.1:0-4097 GCA_045577555.1 Candidatus Fimenecus sp. | reverse complement strand
CCCCAAGTGAGCCATTCCTTTGAAATTGTGGCAATAACATAATCACCACGGTATATTACATATTCGTGTGCTAAAAAGTCACCATCAATTTCCCAGTCATACCCCGTTACGCTGAATTTCTGTTTAAAAAGTGTAAAATGCTTTATAACTTCGGCGACATCTTCACCGTTAATCTCTATAAAATATCGTGGCAAAAACGACAATACTTTTTGATGAATATGTGCTTTGTGGTTGTTATTGTTATCAAAAAGGTCAAGCTTTTTGCCGATTGAAAAAACTTCTCCCTCAACCCAATAAGCTTCGTTTTTATATTCATCATAAATTGTAAATTTGTCTGCCCAAGAAAAAACCTTTTGTTTTATATAAAACTTCATATCCTGCAACCCCCGTTTTTTATTGCATAACTGCAGTTTTTGTATTTTCTTCTGCTAACTTATTAACATTGTTTTTGCCTGTGTGGTTATAAGGTTTTATACGAAGGCCTATGTAAACAAGCAGACCGCCTACAACATTGCAAAGAGTATCCTCCATTGTGTCGATAAGTGCATATCGCATCGGGTCAAGCTCAGGAATAATATTAGGACTTGCAAGTGCAGGGTTGCCGTAAATTATAGCCGCTTCCTCAGCGAGTACTTTTGACCAATGTTGTGAATCTCCCAAGGCTATCTGGTCAAAGGTAAATTCAAAAACCTCCCAACCTGTGCAACCAATAAAAGATACGCCCAAAGCACAAAGGATTGCAATATTTATATGAACATATTTCTTATCTCGTCTTTGAATACAAGTAACTAATTCATAACCCATTATAACGGCAAAACCGCCTAAAACGGCATGCAGAATAATATCCCATGAGTTAATGCTGTAATACCAGTTAAGGTATGCACCGCCGAATGATGCTCCCCAGACCAAAGGTGAAAGCACATCCTGAATATATGTGGGAATATAGCGCAACCACCGTTTTTGTGAAAACAACTGACTGATTTCCCACATAAACATAGCCAAAAGATTTGCACCTGTCTGAAGCACTTGTTGAATATCAGGCTCATCCCTTACAATGCTTAAACCAAATGCGGAGTCAACCATTGCAACAAGCATTGATACTCTTAAAATCCACCAGAAAACAAGCTCCCATTTTTTTGGAATAGATACAAGTCGTTTGAAATAATTCTGAATTTTCTCTTTCAAAAAATCACCCTGATTAAAGTTTTTCCCCATTTTTTGTAAACAACGGTAGTTCTTCCAAGAAGATTATGTCATCGCGTTTTGCCGCGTCACCTTCAGCTAAAATAAACATTTTTCCGCAAACAATACCACCTGCATCGCCAACAAGTTTTTCAACTGCTTTAAGTGATTCACCAAGGGAAACCACATCATCAACAATCAGGATTTTTTTACCTTTCATAATTTCAGCATCTGCTGTATCAAGGTAAAGTTTCTGCTCACCCTCTGTGGTGATTGAATTAACAGTTGATTCAAAAACTCCTGTCATATAAAGTTTCGGCTTTTTACGGGCTACAAAATATTTCTGATTTCCCCGAAGCCTTGCCATTTCGTGTGCAAGGGGAATTCCCTTAGCTTCCGCCGTAATTATGTAATCATATTCGGGAGCTTTCAAGAGTAATTCTTTTGCACAGGCTGTGGTGAGTTCAGGGTCACCAAAAATTACAAATCCTGCAATTTGAAGTTCGTCGTTAAGAGGACAAAGCGGTAAATTCCTTTCAAGTCCTGCAATGTTCATTGTGTAATACATAATAATTCTCCTCCACATATAAACAAAAGAGGACGAAAGAAAAACCTTCCATCCTCCATTTTGTTAATTAGTTGGCCAATGCTCGTGACAACCATACTTCTGCAATGTCAAGAGCAGCATAAAGACCTTTTTTCTCACTTGATTTAACAATTCTCTCACGTGGGCTTACATCGGGGTCAGTATTGAGCAACTGAATTGAAACTTTAGAAGCAACTTCAACATCATCAACAGGTTTTGTTGCAAGAATCTGCATCATGATAACATATGGCTCACCGGGATTACCATAATAAAGTGTGTTGCCGTTTCTAACTAATGGTTTGCCTTTATAAGTGAGGAATTTATTTTTTTCTGCCATAAAAACACCTCAATTATTTTTTAGAGTTTTTAAGATATTCTTTTACAAGGTCCTGTAAAAGCTCATCTCTGTCAAGGCGGCGGATAAGGCTTCTTGCATTATTATGAGTTGTGATGTAGGTAGGGTCTTCAGAGAGAATATAACCTACAATTTGGTTAATAGGATTATAACCTTTTTCAACCAATGCATCATAAACAGTTACAAGAATCTGACGAGTTGTTTCCTCGCGTTCATCCTTTAATGAAAACTGTATTGTCTTGTTAGGGTCAAGCATTACGCCACCTCCAATAATCTAATCATAAATATTATATACTAATATAAATTAAAAAACAATAGGAAAAACAAAATAAATGCAAAATGAAAACCAAATTAATATTTCCATTCAGCATTAAAAAACTCCCCGAAGGGAGTTTTCTTTAAGATTTCAATGAGATATTATCTTTTGCAAGTGTATCAATAATTGAGTTTACAACATCCATAACTTCATCCCTTGTAAGAGTTTTCTCAGGGTGAGAGAAAGTAAGACGGGTTGTGATACTCTTTCCGTTTTCATCACGGTAAGTATCAACTACCTCAATACTCTTGATGAGTTCGCAATTTGCATCTGCGATAGCCTTGCCGATTGGAGCAAAAGTTTCACTTACAAATGAAAGGTCAATATCGATTGCCGGGAAACGTGAAGGCTCTGCATAATGAATGCCTGCGTCTGCAATTTCAGTAAATGCAGGAACATCAATTTCAGCAAACACGATGGATGCTTTTTTGTCAATTTTCTTTGCAACAGTCGGGTGAACAACACCGATTTTACCGAGTGTTACACCGTCACAAGAAACCTCATTAAGATTTCTTGGGTGTTCATAGGAAAGAGTTGCATCCATTGGAGTAAATGTGAGTGCTTTGTGCTTGATGTTGTCAGAAATAACTGAAAGCATTGTTGAAAGCTCAACATAGAGTGCTTCAAGTGACTTTGTTTTGCTGAAAAGTGTGATACAAAGTTTCTTTCTTTCATCACACATTCCGTCTGCTTTGAGTCCGTCAACAGTTCTGCCAACTTCAAAAACACCGAAATCAGGTGCAAAACCTGTGTTTGTCTTAACCTGACAGAGTTGTGTAGGTATAATTGATTTACGGATTGTTTCAATATTAGGATTTGTAGCATTCTGGAGTTTAATATTGTCCTCAATTTCAATTCCTAATGCCTTGTATTCATCAAAATACTGCCATACGTAAGAGTGAACCTCATGGAGTGAATAACGATGAACTAAAATATCTTTGATTCTGTCTTCAACTGTTTTTTCAGCGGCTGCACGTACAGGATAGAGTGGAGCAGAAGCAGTATGAACATCAAAGTTATCATAACCGTAAATTCTTGTGATTTCTTCAACAATATCAGCCTTGATAGTAACATCTTTTGTCGCTCTCCAACTTGGTACTTCCACCGTGAACTTGTCACCGTCATTAGAAGCCTTGAAACCAAGTGAATTGAGAGTGTTTACAATTGTATCATTTGCGATATGAATACCCGTGTATTTGTCAATAAATGATTTATCGAAATCAAGTGTAACTGTCGGATATTTAAAAGCATATTCATCAGTAAGCGCAGAAACAACTTTTGCATCAGCATCGATATCTGTAAGAAGTTTTACAAATCTTGCGATTGCAGGAACTGTCATTTCAGGGTCAAGGCACTTTTCATAACGGTTTGAAGCGTCAGTACGATGTCCAAGACGAACAGTAGATTTACGGATTGATGCAGCGTTGAATGTTGCAGATTCAAGTGTAAGAGTTGTTGTATCTTCAACGATTTCTGAGTCAAGACCACCCATAATACCTGCAATAGCAACAGGAGTGTTGTCGTTGCAAATCATAAGAGTGTTCTCGTCGATATTTCTTTCAACACCATCAAGAGTTGTAAAAGTGAAAGGCTTGTCGAATCTCTTGATACGAATCTTTTCAACCTTACGAGAATCAAATGCGTGCATAGGCTGTCCC
>JAZNIQ010000087.1:0-3158 GCA_045577555.1 Candidatus Fimenecus sp. | reverse complement strand
GGCTTTGAAAAGGTTGCAGATGCAATGGTAGCACAAGGTGTATATTAAATAAAAACTATTTATATAATAGTAAAAACCCTCGTACAATTAGTACGAGGGTAATTTTTTTTGCAGAACAAACTATATTTTTAAATCTTAGGCAAACTTGCTGCTGCAACAGATTGACCTACACGACGTGATTTTTCATCAGGAATATGAAGTTCAATTTTATTTGAAAGATCCGGGAATTCCTTATCAAGTACTTCCTGTGCTCTTGAAAGCAAAATCTGTCCACCTTTTCCCGACGTAACTCTACCCATAATAAGGACGTGCTTAATATGGTAAAATTCACTATAATAAGCAATGGCATAACCAAAATATGCACCGATTGTATCATAAATATCAGCTGCATTCTGGTCACCTTGTTCCATAAGACCTTGCACAACTTTAAGTTTTTCTGCAGGTGAAAGTTTTTCATCAAGAGCAATTTCTGCTGCGAGAGCAAGTTTAATTACACCATCCTGTGAAAAATATTTGACTCCGCAACCGTAGTCCCCTGACCACTCATCAACCATTGCTTCTGTACAAAAATCTACAGGAACAAATGCAAGTTCATTTATCCAGCCTGTAATGTTGCCTTGTGCATCAACATATCCACCTGCTTCACTTGTTCCCATTGCAATACCTAAAACAGAATGATCATTAAGGTCCATAGCACCTGCAAGAGCAGTAACATCACCATCATTTGCAACTTCAACAGGAATATTTTCACCAATTTCCTTTGCAACATCAAGATACATATTTTTAACTTTTTTATCAAAATCTTCATCATTTACCTTAAGGAAAAGAGATGCAACCATAATTCTGTTATCGATGTAAACACCTGCAGAAGATACACCAATAGCATCTACTCTTGGCATTTTTGAAGCAGCAGTTTTCATTGCATCAAGGATACCTTGATAATGATATTCCGGGTCAGAATTTGTCTTTGGAAACCAAACTACCTCTTCTGAATAAACGCTTTCTCCATCTATAACAGCGCTTACTTTTCGGTCGCTACCACCTGCATCAAAGCCTATTCTACATCCATCCAGATGTCTTCCAACCGATGTTGCAGCAGATTTATCTACAGGTGCATTTTCCAAATCACAAACCTCTACACAGAACGGTTTCTCATAAACTCTTTCCATAAAATGAACATCAAAATCACGAAGTCCACCATAAGTATATGCCTCTTTAATTTTGTTACCTATAATTTCACTACCTGCTATAATAATCTTGTAGCCACCTGCAACCCATAAAAGAGATTTCACAACACGTTCAACAAAACGAAAATTTTCTTCATCATGACCTGTTTCATCTTGGAAAATACGTGTTTTATATGTTGATATATAACCGTTATTTCTTTCAACAGCAATAATAATATCCTGTCCATTTTGCTTTGTTGCTTCACGCATTTCACGAACAACAAGAGCCATAGGCTGAAATTGTGGGTCAAGCTTTGCATTAACTTTAAGATTCATATTTTACCTCTCCCGCAATAATAGTTATCATAACATTAAACTGATTATCAGTAATCACAATATCTGCATCCTTACCAACGTCAAGTGAGCCCTTAAGATTATCAATACCAAGAACTGTTGCCGGATTAAGAGATGCACAGTTTACACATTCATAAAGAGGAATATCGGAGTTTTCATAAACATTCCAAACACCCTTATTAAGCTGTAAAACACTTCCGGCAATTGTACCGTCTTCAAGGCGACAAACAGTTCCATTATAAATAATTTTTTGTCCACCTAATGTGTACTCACCTTCAGGTAAACCTCCTGCTGGTAAGCAGTCAGTAATAAAACAAAGTTTTCTGCCTTTAAGTTTCCATAACATATTATAAAGTGCAGAATCAACGTGGAATGTGTCAACAATAAGTTCAGCACTCACATTGCCGTTAAGTGCAGCACCTACAACACCTGGTGCACGATGAGTAAGTGATGTCATAGCATTGAAAAGGTGTGTAACATGTTTTACACCTGCATCTATACTTTTCATAGCTGTTTCATAATCGGCAGAGGTATGCCCCATAGAAACAACAACATCAGTATCACTACATATTTCACGGATTGCATTAAAATCTTCCGTATCTGTTTCAGGTGCAAGAGTGATTGTTTTTATAATATCTTTATATTCCTTTACAAAAGATGCATCTGGTTTAAGAATATATTTTGCATCCTGAGCACCTTTCTTACTTTCACTGATAAACGGACCTTCCGCATGACAACCTAAAATAATACTTCCGTACCATTTTTTGCTTTCTTCTTTTAATGAACGGCAAACTTCTAAAGCATTACGGATAATACTCATATCTTCCGTCATTGTTGTTGGCAAATATCCTGTAACGCCGTTAGCAAGAAGACCTTTAGAGATTATTCTGATACTCTCCTCTTTACCATCACAGACATCCTTACCAAGATATCCATGAATATGTAAATCAATAAGTCCGGGAGAAACATAGCCACCATTAGCATCAATAATATCAATATTTTCAGGAATAGAATTTTCAGGAATTATTTCTATAATTTTATCAGTATAGAGCAATGCTGAGTTTTCTATAATTTTATCTTTAAGAATAATTTTACCACCAATAATAGCTTTCATAACACATCACTTCCTTTTATGTTATGATTTTATCAAAATAAACATATTATTTCAATAGAAAACTATATAAAATAAAAAAAAGATCTTCAAATGAAGATCTTAAAATATGTACCCTGAAAACTGAACAAAGTGGAAGTGAAATTATCTGAGAAATTGTACTGTAAACCAAGCATAATGGTCAAGCCCTCGACCTATTAGTACTGCCAAGCTAAACACGTCACCGTGCGTACACCTGCAGCCTATCAACCATGTAGTCCACATGGGGTCTTACTAGCTTATGCTATGGGAAATCTTATCTTGGAGATGGCTTCACGCTTAGATGCTTTCAGCGTTTATCCAATCCGCACTTAGCTGCTCGGCCGTGCTCCTGGCGGAACAACCGATGCACCAGCGGTGCGTCCATCCCGGTCCTCTCGTACTAGGGACAGCGCTCCTCAAATTTCCTACGCCCACAGCAGATAGGGACCGAACTGTCTCACGACGTTCTGAACCCAGCTCGCGTACCACTTTAATCGGCGAACAGC
>JAZNIQ010000086.1:0-17862 GCA_045577555.1 Candidatus Fimenecus sp. | reverse complement strand
GATAAAGTTATTGTGTGGAAAACGGTTTGTATCATTCCATGTTGACATTTTATTTGAAACAAAATAGTCAACACCACTCTTTTTAAGAATCTGTGGTAAAATCCAGCTATTGCCGAAAACATCGGGCAACCAACAGTTTTTAATGGTCTTTCCGAATTTTTCACGGAAATAATGCTGACCATACATAAACTGACGGATTAAACTTTCTGCGCAAGGAATATTACAGTCAGGCTCCACATACATTGCACCCACAGGTTCGAACTGACCATTTGCAATCTTTTCTTTTAACTCTGCAAATACATCAGGATAATATTTTTCAAGCATTTCATAGGTGTAAGCCTGAGTATGCGTATATTTGAAATCAGAGTATCTGTCCATAAGACGCAACTGAATAAGAATTGTTCGTAAATTTTTCTGGACAGAATGAATTCTCCGCCAGTAATATGCAATGTCAAGGTGGGAATGAGCAACAAGAGCAACATCGCCACTACCTTTATAATCATCATTCGCAAAGATTACGTCATCAACATATTTTTTTGCACTTGCAACATCTTCATTTTTCAAATCATCAAAATCGATGAGATTGAGTGCATTATTAATTTCACGATTTAAGAAATTGCGATAATCCTCATTGAAAAGGTCGCTTTTAGCAATATCAAGCAAAAGCTCAAGGTCATAAACAAGGTCAAGAACAGTATGATTTATTGTTGCAAGATAAGCACCTTCAAAAATCTGACGACAACCACGAACTGACAATGACTCAGGATTTCTCTCATCATCAGGTTTTGAACGGTTATAACCCTCCATTTCAAAATGAAGATAATCCGAGTCAATATAAGGTGTTAAAAGAATTCTGTCACGGTTAGGGTCAACACCACCAACATATTTACCATTTACTTTAACAATTATTTCTGCGGCCGTTTTAAGTGAAAACCAGAGTTCCTTACCACGAAGATGCTCGGGAACAACTACCTCTGCATCAAAAAAAGCGGTTCCGTCAGGGGTAAAGTACATATCGCCTTTGCGAAGATTTCTCCAACCTTCCGGGTAATACTCATACTGCATCTCTGCTATTTGACGAGCATCACGGACTTTGAGATTTTCTATCTCATATTTTTCACCATATATGTATCTTTTAAGCCAACCGAAGCGCAAATCCGTCCACTCTTCAGGACGCATACTTCTTCTAACTACTTTTATATGTGCCATTACGCTTCACCTCTTAATCCCTATCCCAGAAAAAAGGTTTTTTCTTCTGTGCAATAACTTTTACGCTCTCACCCATATCACGCATAACCTCGCTTTCAATCCAAGCAAGACAACGCTCTACAATAAGGCATTTTGAACACTCACCCTGTAAAAGGACGGTGAGCTCACCTTTTTCGTAGGATACAAAATCAATTTCACCACCGTCACCCTGAAGTTTGGGTTTTATGATTGTATTGATATAATCTTTCATAAATTATCCCTCAATTTCCTTTTTGAGAATGGTGCGGATGTTCTCTAGTTTTTCTGTTGCAACAGACTTTGTTTCACCACAGATTGAGTAATATACTTTAAGTTTTGGCTCTGTACCTGATGGACGGATTGCAATCCAGCTACCGTCTGTAAATATATATTTAAGCACATTTTCTTTTGGTAAATCGTCTATTCCTTTTGAGTAGTCAAGAACATTTTTAATGTTCTCAAAAAGAGATTCACCATTTTCACGCATTTTCATCATAATGCTCTGAATTTTTTCTGCACCGTCTTTGCCTTTAAGTACAAATGTGTCAAGTGCATCAAGATAGAAACCATATTCTGCATAAATATTATTGAGTGCATCAACAAGTGTTCTGCCGTTATTCTTGTGGTATGCTGCCATCTGACAAATGAGCATTGAAGATACAACTGCATCCTTATCCCTTGCATGAGTGCCTACAAGATAGCCATAAGATTCTTCATATCCGATTACAAACTCACGGTCACCATTAATTTCATACTTACCAATCTGGTCACCGATGTATTTAAATCCTGTGAGAGTATCAACAATATTGAGACCATAATTTCTTGCGATTTCCGCACCAAGTTCACTTGTAACTATTGTTTTTACAAGTGTTGATTTTTCGTTTAAATCTTCTTTTTTGTGTGAAAGTACAAAATCCACAAGCAATGCACCAATCTGATTACCTGTCATAAGTACATATTCGCCATTATGTAAAACAGCTGTACCAACACGGTCACAGTCAGGGTCTGTACCGAGAACTAAATCTGCATTTTCCTCTTTTGCCTGTAAGATTGCAATAGTCAGAGCATCTTTTTCCTCGGGATTCGGCGAACGGACTGTACTGAAATTACCGTCGGGTAATTCCTGCGATTTAACTATTGAAACATTCATTTCATCAAGCACTTTGCGGACAGGAATATTACCTGTGCCGTGAAGTGCGGTGTAAACAATTTTAAGGTCGGATTTTTTGTGGTAGATTGATTGTTTCTTTACCTCGTCAATGAATTTTTCAAGAACATCTTCACCGATTACTTGGATTTTACCATCGTTAACTGCAGTCTGGAAATCATCAACCTGAACTGATTTTATATCTGTAACAGCATTTACAAACTCAATAACCTGACTTGCAAACTCAGGTACCAACTGACAACCTTTTTCGTCGTAAATTTTATATCCGTTATATTCCTTTGGATTATGACTAGCAGTAAGCACAATACCGCCACTACAACCTAAATACTTTGCAGTAAATGAAAGCACGGGTGTTGGCATAAGTGTATCGTAAATATACACTTTGATTCCGTTAGCAGACAAAACACCTGCTGCAACTTGCGAAAAATATTTTGAATTGTTTCTTGAATCATAAGCAATCGCAACACTGATTTCACCAGTGTATCGGTTTTTAAGATAATCTGCATAACCTTTTGTTGCCTTTGCGATTGTATATCTGTTCATACGGTTAGGTCCTGCACCCATAATGCCACGAAGACCACCTGTACCAAACTCCAAATCCTTATAAAACCTGTCTTCAATTTCTTTTTCGTCTGTGATTGATAAAAGCTCCGCTTTAGTGTCTTCATCAAAGGTACACCAATATTCAAAAATCTCTTTAATGCTCATAATTTTACGCTCCTTTAAAGGCATAATTATATATCGTAATTTTACACCAAATCATAGTTAGTGTCAAATAAAAATAGTCATATAATTACCTTTTTGTGTATTGCATTTTCTGTACTATTAACTTATAATTTTTATATAAGACATAAGTTGGTGACTTAAGGAGGCAGAAACTATGAAGCGCTTTAAAATTAATCTTGAATATATGGTTGATAAGGTGATTTATAAAACAAACCTTTTTGAAACTGAACATTTCAAAATTGACTACACAGCAACCGAAAGTCATATTAAACTTACGGTCATTCCTCTTTTTCCTTTAGAAAATGTTAAATTTAAAATGACAGTACCATATGACTTCAGAAGCAACTCACGTATTTTCCTTAACGGTTATCAATCCTGGACAGAATGCCGTGAACATTTCATAGACGATGAACCCATCCGTTTAGACCTTAAACAAGAGGCACTCAGACTTATACGCCCCACCTCACCTTACGGCGACTATAATTTTGTGAAATATGACCGCAGAAAAGGGTGTTTTCACGGTTTCTCATACGGATATGTCCGTAATATAGATGAATTTGATTTATTTGGCTCATTAAGTGAGCGTTACGGCTACACAATTATCCGTGCAAATGTACCTGACAGAGAATTTATATTTGAACGTGAACTCGAAGGTGTTACAATTGACCAAGAATATGTATTGATTGATATTGTTCACTTCCGTGGTAAAGAAAAAGAGGTTTATGACAAATATTTCTCTGCAATGAACATTCCCGCACCACACGTTGGCAGAACAAACGGTTATACCACATGGTATAACTACTATGCAGATATTACAGAAGATATTGTTGCAACAGACCTTGAAGCACTCTCAAAGGTTAACTCAAAAATCGATATTTTCCAGATTGATGACGGCTATCAGACCGCTGTGGGTGATTGGTTGAGCATTGATTCAAAAAAATTTCCCAACGGAATGAAGTATATTGCCGATAAAATACACGAAAAAGGTTTGAAGGCAGGTCTTTGGCTTGCCCCCCTTTCCTGTCAAGTAAATTCACAGATTGCAAAGGAGCATCCCGAATGGCTTATCTGTGATAAATACGGCAAAAAAGTTCTTTGCGGAATTAACTGGGGCAATTTTTACGGATTTGACCTTGAAAAGCCCGAGGTAAGAGAGCATATTAAACATTTCTTTGATGTGGTACTTAATGAATGGGGTTATGATATGGTAAAACTTGACTTTCTCTATTCCGTTTGTGTTTTACCAAGAAACAACAAATCACGCGGTCAGTTGATGTGTGAAGCAATGGACTTTATCCGTGAATGTGTCGGTGATAAACTTATTCTCGGTTGCGGTGTGCCGTTGGCTCCCGCCTTTGGCAAAGTTGATTATTGCAGAATCGGTGCCGACATAGGACTTGAATGGAATAAATCAAAGATGATACTTGAAGATGTCTGCACCCGCACAACTCTTTGGAACACTATTTTCCGTCGTGGTCTTGATGGCAGAGCATTTGCAAATGACCCGGACGTTTTCTTGCTTCGTGATAATAACATGACAAGCAGTTTTAGTCAGAGAAAAATCTCTGCAACAGTCAATCATATTTTTGGCAGTCTGCTTTTCACTTCCGATAATGTAGGTGATTACAACCAAGAAAAGTTGGATGTCTTGTTACATATTTTTAACAACGACAAACCTCAACTTCTCTCGGCTGAATTCATTACAAAAGACCTTATTGAAATTAAATATATTGAAAATGGTGAAGAAAAACGACTTTGTTTTGACAGTAATAACGGTGAGCTATACTAAACTACAAACTCGTGACCTATTCTCCTGATTTCTAAATCAACCTCGACTTCGTAATTGCTGTTTTGCAAAATGGAGTCGAGATTTTTTTCGTTCTTTTTAAAATATTTTTTTTGAGTTATATATATGAGTCTGCCCAGACCCACAGAATCACTATTGTATTCTTCATAAAGAGTCTTTATTAACCTCTTTGTGCCATTTTCTATATACCATTCCCCTGCCTGACTGATTTTTCCGATTTCTTCTATCTCCATAGCAGAAGAAACTCCACCGCTAATTTCTGTAACATCTGCTTTTAACTTTATTTTAATTTTAAAGGTGGGTTTATCCCCATTAAGTTTCATTGTTCTTACAGTTTTTGATTCCACCACATTCAATGAAACTTTTTTATTGTCCTCATAGTCATATGCAAGTGCGGTATCGTTAACCCTGTCATAAATAAAATTTAAAAAAATTGTTTGGTCCTTTGAGATTTTTTCACGATATTGTGTATTGTTAAAAAGTGCCGTACCTATAATCTCCACACTTTTCTCTCCGTCACTCTCTTTAACAGCCAACAAAGGCATTGCAAAATCCTTGGTACTTGAATTGTATCGGTTTATCAAATCATATAACTGCATTTTAAAAATTCTTGCATCATACTCACTTGAACTTATACCCATTTTTATATTACGTGCACTTACATAATCCTCGCCATTTTTTGTTTGTAAAATCTCCCCAGCAGTTTTTTCTGCCGCTGCAATATAAACTGATGAGCTGTTTTCCACATCACGGACGAAAAAATCAATTACATCATCCATATTTTCTTCCGTAATACTTTTACCCAGAATTATTATTCTGTTTTGTGAATATAAAGGTACTTTCCCTTCAATTTCCGTAATGCTTTTTATTGCCGTATATACCGTATCACCCTCTACTGAATAAGTTTTTAAGGGTGGTTGTGATGCACCGTCCGAAGAAGTTGCTGACTGTGCGTTGGTGTCGATTGCCTGAAGGGTGACAGAATATTTTCCACCCTCTTTTATGTCAATTCCGATTCCCTGAATAACCAGACGATTCCGTATATCTTTTTTGTATATATCATTACTGTTAAACGTGAAAACAGCAACTACTAAGGCAAGTATGATTACAAGTGTTTTTCGCATTTTTCATGCTCCTTTCTTGTAAAAATCAAAACGCCTGACGGAATCAGCACCACAGTGATAAAAGTGATTACAATTTTAACAATACTGCTGTCAATAATTGTGAATCTCCTTATCTGTCCGGAAATTAAAAGATTTGCTATTATTGTCAATAATCCTATTACAAAAAGATACTGTGTTCTTGTAAAAAATCCGAATTGGTTTTTAAGAATATCGGATTGTAAAAATATAAGCAATCCTGCTTTGATAAAGGCACACATAATCCACACGCTTGTAAATATGGCATCAAGACGACTGAACATAGCAAACTCCGCAAGACTTGCAAGTGTATGAAAAGGAAAAAGTTGAGTCGAAGCAAAATTACCCATAACGGCACCGACAAAAAAGAACATTATCGCCATTAAAAAAGTCTGTAAAACAAGCCAGATTAAAAATCCTTTTTTCACATTCCCTTTAACCCGCGGTAACATAAGGGCAATTACTGCATATTCTGCAGTCTGCCCCACAGAGTCAACCGCAACCTTTATAACAGGAGTTACACCGTTATAGAATACGGGAGATAAGTTCAATAAATCAACTTTATTTACAAGTGTCAACATAATAAAAACTAAAGCAGGAATAACAAAAATTGCTGAAATCACAGAGCTTCTCCCCAAAGCTTCAAAGCCCAGATAAGCCCCATAACAACACAAGGCTATTGCAAATATAAGGATATAGTTAAGATTTGTTTCAGGAAATACAATTGTACCTGCAAAAAGGTCAAGACGTGCTATTGTCACTACTGTAAAATAAAAAAAATATAAAACATACACTATTGAAATACATTTTACAACAATTTTTGACCTGTTACCCGTCAAGTCTAATAAATTTTTACTTGCATTATTCTTATACAAACAGTACAAAGGAAGCATTATTACTGTTCCGATTACAATTCTGAAAACAGGCTGTATAAACATATCAGAAAGACGGATGTTTTCAGAATATGAGGAAAGATAAGTTACCGTTGTCAATATGCGACTTAAGAACAGCATAGAAAAAAACTGAAACGCACTGATTTTTCCTTTTGAAATTTCCATTTTATTTCTCCAACTTATTTACTTGCATTCTTTGTTTTCCCATAGTTTTCCAATCTACACGAAGAATTAAATCACGCCACGCTCCGAATTTTGTGGGTGACATCGGGGAGGTGAAAGGTACACCGTAAGGATTTATAGCAGATGCATTTATCAATACAGCTGCAAAACACATCATAATTCCGTAAAGCCCAGATACACCGCCCACAATTATAAATGCAAAACGGAGCAAAGCGACAGGCTCATATAAGGTTGAAACCACAAATGAACTTACCGCAGTAAGTCCAACAACAATGAGCATTGGTGCTGACAGAATTCCTGCAGTAACTGCAGATTCACCAATTACCAACGCACCCACTATGGAAATTGCATGTCCTACAGATTTTGGCATACGAAGTCCTGCTTCACGAACTATTTCATAAATCAGATGTATAAATAAAGCTTCAAACATTACCGGCAAGGGTGTTCTGCTCTCCTGTCCGGTAATACCAAAAATCATTGTTTCCGGTATTATTTCCTGATGAAAAGTACATACCGCCACATACAGTCCGGGTAAAAAAACGCTGAATAGAAATGAAACTATTTTAAGCATACGGATAAAAGTTGCATAATAGGGTCTTTTAAGATAATCGTCCATAGAATGAAAATGCTCAATAAAAAGATATGGAACAATTAATGCATTAGGCGTACCGTCAACAATTATACATATTTTACCCTCACTTATTTTGGCGGTCAACACGTCCGGACGTTCGGTAAACCCTACACCGCTGAAAATGGATGAAAATTTTGTATCAAGAAACGACTGCATATATCCAGAACCTAAAACCGTATCAATAGTTGCCGATTTTAATCTTTCAACAACTTTTTCAAGCATTTGTTTATCTACTCTGTCCGACATATAGCAAACACAGGCACGAGTTTTGCTGGTACTTCCTATTTCCACAACCTGTGTTTTGAAAACAGGACTTCGCACACGACGACGAATCATAGTAACATTATCTTTAAAACTTTCCACAAAGGCTTCACGCGAGCCTCTCTCCTGCATCTCTGTTGACGGCTCTAATACTGCTCTTTTAGGAAATCCCTGTACACCGAACATTACCGCAAAATGTGCATTTTCTGTAAGCATTATAATACTGCCGTAAATTGCCTCACGAATCGCCTCATCAATATCATTTGTAATTGACTTATCTATACTTGCAGAAACTCTGTCTGCGGCGGAATATATAAGTTTATCGCCTTTTTCGTTTTCAAACTCCGCTTCAATAATTGGCAGAATTACCTGTTCGGTGGCAAGCAGACTGTTACACATACCGTCAACCATAACAAAATAAACTTCTTTGCCCGAGGCATTATATTTTCTGTATTTAACATCAAAGGCATCTCCGAATTGTTGTTTGAAATAGGATATATTCTCCTGCAAATCTGTGGAGATATGATTCTTTTTATTTTCTTTATTGCTTTCACTGACGGATATTTCATCTATCTTTCGTTTAAACCAACTTTTATCCATAAAAAATCACCGTTTATAGTGTTTGCCTTTATTTACAGAATATTACTCTGCTTTAAGGTCAAGATAAAAACGGTGATATTATGTTTGTTACTTTAATAAGAACAGTTATTTTGTATATTTTTGCAATTGTCAGCATTCGCATTATGGGTAAAAGGCAAATCGGTGAATTGCAACCATCAGATTTGGTTGTGACATTACTCATTTCACAGATTATTTCAATACCCATTCAAGATACGGACATTCCCCTTGTAAACACAATTATTCCAATTTTTCTACTTGTGGGTTTTGAGATTCTCACCTCTGTATTTAATATGAAGAGCATTAAATTCCGCTCATTTATGCAAGGTAATCCAATTGTTATTATAAACGACGGAATTCTTAATCAGAAAATGTTGAAAGAACTTCGTTTTACTCTTGACGATTTACTTGAATCCTTGCGACAAAAAGATGTTTTTGATATTTCACAAGTGCAATATGCAATAGTTGAAACAAACGGACAAGTCAGTGTGCTGTTAAAACCAGAATATGACACAGTAACACGGAATGACCTTGCACTGAATTCTGAATCTCAAGGGCTTAAGTGTCCTGTTATTATCGATGGCAAAATAGTTACTCAAGATTTTAAAATCTGTAATATGAATAAAAACAAAGTGCATAAAATTGCTGAAAAAGAAAAACTTGAAACAAAAGATATTATGTTAATGACAGTTGATACTGCAGGAAACCACACTATAATAAGAAAGGATACTGTATGAAAAGGATAATTATTTCTATTTCTGCTATTCTCGGTGCATTCATAATCTCTTTTTCAGGTTATTTTCTTGTTGACAATGCCTGCAAAAAGTTAGAGAAACATTTATTCAATATCTGTACGGTTGCGCAAGCGGAGAATATAGATAAAGCTGTTGCAATGTCTGAAGACGGAATTGTAATATGGGAAGAGGTTCACGATATCATTGAGAGTTTTATTCGCCACGAAGAAACAGACAACCTTGAGGAATTAATAAAAAGCCTCCCCGTATATGCCAAACAAGGTAATATGGAAAGGCTTGAACAGCAAGCTGATTTAGCTATTGACGAATTACACCACTTAATCCGTAATGAAAAACCACTAATCAGTAATATATTTTAATTATGGTTTTATATTTGTTTTACAAGTTTTAATTGGTAGAAAAGATTTTGTTGCAAAAAAGCTATTATAAAAATCAATATCCGCAACATAAAAACTGTCGGTTATATTTAATAACCGACAGTAAAATTTTTATTTTATAAGTTTTTCCACATCTGAAAGCTTAATGCGTTTTGATACGATAAATGTTTTTCTCTTCTGGTTCCCTTTGTCAGTTTTATAAACACCGTTATTTTTTTCTTCCGATGAAAAGATGCCATAAGAAGCTGTAACGATTGTTCCATCGCTAAGCACTACATTTCCACAATAACCTGTATCAGCATTAGCAACAATTGAAGGTTCTGTCTGCTTTGGAAGATATGTATGAGCAATCTTTATTCTATACTGACCCTCCGTACTATTTTTAAGGTCATCATAAGTGCCAACCCAAGCTACCCAACCTTCAGAATACCAGCTCTTTTCACCACCAAGCTTTCTCATTCTCTTAACTCGCTTACTATCCCGTTCAATAGAACGGAAAGTAATGAAAAGTCTTCCATCCGGTAAATATTCCGCTTTATGGCGTTCACCATTGAGTGCAAAAGCAGCTTCCTTTGGCTTTGACCAGGTTTTTCCCTCATCTTCAGAAAACATAAGCAAACTCGTACAGGTCTTTTTGTTACAACGTGCGATAAGGCAAAGTTCATCACCATTTCCACCATCTGAACGAACACACTCTACTTCACAGATTCCTGCATATGTTTCAATATCACGATACTGTGAAAGATATGGTTCAGGTTTTGACCATTGATATTCACCATTTTCTTGAAAAGTGAGAATTGTTTTATAGTTTACAAAACCACTGTCGTGAAAAATGCCCATCCACTTATCAACAAATTCTCCGTTTTCTTTAAGTCGAGTAAGAGAAGCCATCGCCACAATAGGAATCAACGGCATTTCGCTGTCATTGTCCCAGAAGCGTTTAAATTCTGTCCATGTTTTTCCCTCATCAAGTGAAATGGAACTGTTAAATCCACCGGGAGTTGACATACCGGGCCATTTTGAATTTGCAGAAACAAGGATTAGTTTTTCTTCTCCGTTTTTAAACTGCAAACGATAAACGGTAGGTGTTTCAAGAGATTTCTCCCAAGATACAGGAGGATTTTCAATAGTTTTGCCATAAGTTTTTCCATCGTCATCACTTATTTTTGAAAGCACCGCACCTTTACCATGTCCCTTTGGATAAAATGTAAGAATATCTCCATTATTTAAAAGAACTGAATCGGGATGACCAAGGTATCCCGCATTATCGTCAACAACTGAATAATTATAAAGATATTTTAATTCATCAGGGGTGTTTTCGGGCGTTACACTTAAATCAACCTGCGGAATACTGTAATAACCGCACTTTTTAAGGAAAGGTTTTTTCCTGAACAACGTATTTATTCTCATTTTTGCCAATCTTTGTATCTTTCACTTGCAAGCCATGCAGCACCAAGCATACCAGCTTTGTTACGAAGTTGTGCCTTTTCAATTCTGACATGCTTATAGTTAGGCTCAAGCTGTGCGTCAACCTTTTCACGAATATGTCCGATAAGCAAATCTTCTGACATAATGCCACCGCCAAGCACAATAAGACTTGGATTGAAAATGTAGCAAAGGTTACGAAGTCCCAAAGCAATTTCGTCTTCCCATTTATCAATTTCTTCAATAATAATTGGATTTTTAAGATTTTCTTCTTCAAAAATCTCTCTTCCTGTCATTGGACGTCCCATACGCTCTGAAACAGCGTTTGTGAAAACACGACAAGCAGAGTAAGCTTCATAACATCCTATTCTGCCACAAGTACAAAGTCTACCGTCTTTATGAGTTGCCATATGACCAAACTCACCACCTGCATATTTTGAACCACGGTAAACATCGCCATTGATATAAATGCAACCACCGACACCTGTACCATAAGTAAGGCAAAGGAAGTCACTCTCTCCACGTGCTGCACCAAAATGTGCTTCACCTATTGCCGCACAGTTTACATCGTTATCTACTGCAACAGGAACATTGAATTTTGGTTCAAACTCGCCACGAAGGTCTGAATGATTATAATTAGGAATGTTGCCAACACCATCGTGAATAACGCCATGTGCAAAATCAACCTGTCCTGCGGTTGAAATACCAATTGCATCATACTGGCCTTTATATTCTTCAAGTTTTGCTTCGATGGCTCTCATTACCATATTGTCAGTATCTTTATATGTGTTTGTTGGAAATTCCTCCGAAAAAATAACATTAAAATCTTCATCAACAAGACCGAATTTAATGGCTGTTCCGCCAACATCAAAAGCTATAATTTTCATATTTAGTTTTTACTCCTTTTTCACTTGATTTATTTACATATGCATATAATTTAGATTAATTATATAGTATTTTTTCTGCTTTGACAACAAAAATTCAAAAAAAGTTATTTGATTTAGGGCATGAAATCTTAATGATATTTTTTTAAGTGGAATTGTAATACTCTAATAGGTTTTAGTTACTAAAAATCAATATGCTTTTTGTATAATTTGTTAATTTTCAAAAATCCTCTTGTATATTTAATTAAAATAGTATAAAATATATGCATTAATGTAGAAAAGTATGTTTTATGGAACATATTTTTTTATTATAATGGTAAAATTGTTCGAAAAGGTGGTTTTTCCTATGGAAAACAACAAAACTCAGGCTGAGATTTATCGCGAAGAAAGAAAAGAAAGACTTGCAAAAGCCGCTGCTAAAAACGCGAAAAAATCTCCTCAATCTATGAAAGCAAAAAGAATGGTAAAGAAGGTAATCTCTATTGTTCTGGCAGTTGTTATAGCTGTTGGTGCAGTTTGCGGAGTTCTTAACTTCTTTGACATTCCACAAAAGACTGTTAAAGTTTCTGTTGACGGTCTTGATGCAAGAATTTCACTTGGTGAAATTAACTATTATTACTATCAGGCTTGGTACCAGTTCTTCAGTACTGCTATGCAATATGAATCCTACGGTGAGGGTATGTCACTTACTATGACAGGATTTGATTACAGTAAAACTCCTGACCAGCAGGAATTTACTGAACAAGCAGCTCAGATTGCAGGTATCACTCTTGAAGACCTTGGAAAAGATAACCCTACTTGGGAAGATGCATTTACATATTCTGCAATCAGTTCAGCAGTTTATGCTAAATACGGTGCAATGAAAGCTGAAGAAGCAGGAATCAAACTTACAGACGAAGAAATTAAGGCTATTGAAGATGAAGTTGAGTCTGTCCGCACAAACGCTAAAAAGGAAGACTATTCTCTTAACAGATTCCTTCGCACACAGATTGGTTCAGGTGTTACAGAAAAGGTAATTTATGAAGCATCCGTTAACGCATCACTTGCTCAAAAATATTTTGAAAAATATACAAATGACACTCGTGATGCAATTACAGCTGACCAAATTAATGCTCAGTATGAGTATGCTAAAGACAATTACGATGTTGCTGACATCAGAGTTTATAAATTCACAACAACTATGGATGAAAAAGACCATAAAGATATGAGCGAAGAAGAACATGACAAAGCTCATAAAGAAGCAGAAAAAGAAACAAAGAAATTGGCTGATGCCTTCCTTAAAGAAGTTAAAGATGAAGAATCATTTATTGCAGAAGCAAAAAAAGCAATTTTAGCTGCTGATAGTAAGAGTACAAAAGACCCTGATAAAGAAACATTAGTGAAAAAAGCAAGCAAATCTTCTCTTACAACATCATACTGTGAGGACCTTGCAAAATGGGTTTATGACGATGCAAGAAAAGTTGGCGACACAACTGTTGTTTCTGATGGTGAAGGTAGCTACTTTGTTGTATATATGAAAACTCTTGCAGATAAAGATAAGTCAGCATCTTCCAGTGATGTAAGACATATTCTTATCAAATTCCCTGACAAGAATACTGATGGTACACCAACTTCTACAACAGACTCAAGCGGTAAGAAGACTACAAACATCACTAAGGAAACAAAGGCAGAAACAAAAGCAGAAGCTGAAAAAATTCTTGAAGAATACAAGAAGAACCCTACAGAAGAAAACTTTATTGAACTTACAAAAAAACATACTGATGATGTGGATTCAAAAGGAAATCCAAATAGTGATGGTATCTACAAAGACGTATCAGACAATGGTCAGTATGTTGAAGCATTTACAAATTGGGCAATCGATTCTACTCGTAAACCTGGTGACACAGGTATTGTAGAAACTGAATATGGTTATCACATTATGTACTATGTTGAAGCAAATGAAGAATCATGGTATCTTGCAATCCAGAACGAACTCTTAAACAAGAAATTAGAAGATACTCTTGCAAAAGAGATTGATGAAATGGTTAAAAGCGTAAATATGGATTCAATCTTTATTGATTTTGCTCTCAATAAAGAAAATGACCTTATTGCAAAACACATTCTCAGTTATGTAAGATAAAATCAAAGCATTTCATTATCAACAAACTCGCTTAGGAGGTTCTTATGAAGAAGAAATCTCAATCATCGCCCTCTTCTACAAATAAAAAGAATAAAAAGTCGAATCAAAAGAAAAACACAATTATGAAAAGGGTAATTGCAGGTGTTCTTGCGACGATAATTCTTCTCAGCGCAATCGGTGGAGTTTTAAACTTCTTTGGTGTTACACAAAAAGTTATTGATATTCGTGTCAAAGGTACAGACTATAAGTTTTCTCTTTCCGAATATAATTTTTATTATTACAACATGGCTCTCAGTTTTTCACAACAAGCCAATCAGTATGATACAAATTATGGCAACGGAACTTCTCTTGAATATTTAGGATATGATTATCGTAAAACTCCTGATGTTCAAGAATATACAGAGAAAATGGTGCAATCTACAGGTTATACTCTTGAAGCCCTTGGCAATCCTGAAAATCCAACTTGGGAAGATGTTTTCAAACAAGCTACTATAGAACAGCTCATTCAGATAAAGTTTGGTGTTGCAAAAGCAAAAGAGGCAAACCTTGCTCTTAATGAAAATGATATCAACAGTATTGAAAGTCTCATTAAAGATGAACAACGTACTGCTACTGCCAATAATTATTCTTTAAACAGATGGCTTAGAATACAATATGGTAATGGTGTTAATGAAAAACTTATACGCACAATTTATGAGGAACAATACCTTGCCACTAAGTATTATGAAACTTTGCAAAAGGGAACCCTGGATACCATCGATTCAGAACAAGTCATTTCTCGATATGAAGAAAACAGAAAAGATTACGATATAACAACACTTAGAATTTTCGGACTTGACCCTGCAAACGAAAATGGAACAGAGCTTCTTGAATCAGACATAAAAAAGGCTGAATCCCGAATTAAAGCTATGTATTCTGAAATTACTGATGAAAAATCATTTATTAACCAAGCACAACTTGATATTAAATTGCATGCAGATGATCCAGACGAATACAATGCTGATTTGGCAACCTCAGCCAAAAATGTAACTTATGCAAAACTTGCCGCTACCGATGAAAAACTTGCTAAATGGGCTTATGACAGTGACAGAAAAGTTGGCGATAAAGAAATAATTGTAACTGATAAAAATGTTTATTTTGTCGTTCTTATGCTTGAGCTTCCACACAAAGATACAAGCATCACATCAAGCGATGTAAGACATATTCTTTTTCAATTTCCTAAAAAAAATACCGATGGCACTTCCACTGAAAAAAAGGATGAAAACGGTAATACAATTCTCAATGTAACCAACGAAACAAAAGAAGAGACTAGAAACAAAGCTCAAAAAGTACTTGATGAATATAAAAAGAATCCTACAGAGGAGAACTTTATATCTCTTGTTAAAAAGCATACGGATGATGCTGCTTCTGCCGAAACTGGTGGTCTATACGAAAATGTTTCTTCAAGCAGTTCATTTGTTTCAGCTTTCAAAAATTGGGCAATCAGTTCTAAACGAATAGTTGGCGATACAGGAATTGTTGAAACAGAATATGGTTATCATATTATGTATTACGTTGAAAGCAACGGAGATGCTTGGTTTGAACAAGTAAAACAAGACATTTTTGATGAAGAATATACTAAGCAATCTGATGAATTGCTTAAAGATTATTATAAAAGAATAAATAAAAATTCTTTTATTATTAATTGGACTACCAAGCAACAAAACAAGCTGATTGGTAATCAAATCATACACTCTTTTAAATAACTAAGTTTTAAACGCCTTATTACTTTTGTAATAAGGCGTTTAAAAATAATCATTTCTTTTTTCTAAATAATTTTACTGCAAGTGTTGTTGCTGCAACTGTACCGATAAGAGGCGGCAAAATCTGTTTTGCAAGAACCTTTACAGAATCTACACTTGTTGGTGCATAAGTATAAAAACCATGTTTTAACTTATTGCCCACATCAAATTTTTCAAAGTCTTCAACAGTCAATGTTGTTGATTTAAACTCCTGAGGATTATTTTCGTAAAAATCGATAATACGAACTCCCCTCTTTTTACCGGGACCATAAACATTAAAACCGCAGCCTTGAGTGTACCCCAATTTCATTCCTTTATATTCACCGATGAACGAGTTATTATGATCGTGTCCGAAAAGCATAAGGAACACATCACCTTTTTCATTCATTACATCAAACTGTCCGCCATTTTCTTTAGGAACGCTTGGTGTTTCGCCTATGAATGTGCGATCATCAACAGTGACCATTTCAGGGTTAACGGAGAAATACTTACCCTCCCATTCGCGATACCCTCTTGCGCTGTTTGGAGTACCCTTGGGGACTTCAATTAACAACTCATAAATCTCGTTAACAGGAATATGCTGAAAAACAACGGACGGAACATAGTAACCATTTTCTTCTTTTAATCTGTCTCTTGTGTTTCTGTACCATTCTAGCTGATCCTCGTGAACATGGTCACAAGTGCCGTCAAGAGTAGCGGTTAAACTGTCAACCAGATAAACATTAAGTTTAGTTTTACCGTCTTCACCCCTAATTTCAAGATTATGATTGCAATAGCCATCAATTTCATCATCTGCATTATATGCTACACAGTTTGAATGAGAATTGTAAATTTTAAGCTGTTCTTTCTTTGAAATTGAAAACGCCTGGTCATCATGATTACCAAAAACAAATGTAAACGGAATTCCTGTTTCATCAAGTGGGGTAAGAAATTTGTTAATACACTCTGTAACTTTCTTTTTATTATCTCCGCCCATAAGATAAAATCCATAACCTTTGACCTGGTCACCTGTGAAAACTACAAGGTCAGGTTTTGCTTTATTTAAAGCTTCTCTGATAAAGCGTACAGTTGCATCAGATGTATTCTGTGTATCCTGAACATCAGCAATCTGCATTATACGGAATTTACCATTGTTGAATTTAAGTTCCATCGTATCACCTCATAGGGTTTATTATACAGGTTTTATTTGACAAATTCAAGGTTATTATAATTACCTTTATCGACAAAAAAGCGGAGTTGAAACCAACCCCGCAATTTTTATTTGTTCATGATTATTTAAGGTTTGACTTGAGTGTTTCAAGTTCTTCCTTGAGTGTTTCAGGAAGCTTGTCACCAAATTTACCATAGAATTCTGCGATACCGTCAGCTTCTGCAGCCCAAAGGTCTTTGTCAACGTCAAGGATGCTTTCAAGCGATTCAAGTGTAACTTCACCTTCAAGACCTTCAAGATTGATATCCTTAGCGAAAGGCAAGTAACCGATTGCTGTTTCCTGAGCGTCAACTTCGTTTTCACAACGCTTGATAATCCATTCAAGAACACGAAGATTGTCACCGAAACCTGGCCACATAAAGTTGCCTTCGTCATCTTTTCTGAACCAGTTAACATTGAAGATTTTTGGAGCCTTGTCAGCGTCAAGAGTCTTACCAATGTCAATCCAGTGCTGCCAGTAGTCACCCATGTTGTAACCGCAGAATGGAAGCATAGCCATTGGGTCACGACGAACAACACCTACTGCACCTACTGCAGCTGCTGTTGTTTCAGAAGCCATAATTGAACCAACGAATACACCGTGATTCCAGTCACGTGATTGATATACAAGTGGAGCAAGTTTTGCACGTCTGCCACCGAATACGAAAGCAGAAATTGG
>JAZNIQ010000085.1:0-2239 GCA_045577555.1 Candidatus Fimenecus sp. | reverse complement strand
GTACAAATATACAAACAAACGAGCAAGAAACACCAAGCTTGCTTGAATGTTTTTTACTGCGAGTGCAGAAAATATTCGAGGTTTACCTCAAATATACAAATTTAATTTGAAATTCAACCTGTTCGGGGTTATTATTATATGAGAATATAGAAAATAGAGAAGATAGACCTCCCGAACCGCGACGACAGCTTCTGCCGTACAAAAATTCTCGAAATGTATGCCAACCCGGTAATCAACTACCTCAAAGCCGAGGATTGACAAATCGAGGGTTCGACAGCATCGACAGCAAAAGGTCACGCGAAGCACCGGCGAAGTTGGTGCCGCGTGGGTTGCGGTGAGTTGATGTTGTCAAAGCCGAGGGTTCGACAAAGGCTGCCGGCTACAGAAGAGTAAAAAGACTCAGAAATTGTTTGAACCAACCGTATATAACAACGAGGGCGACCCAAAAGAAAGGGTCGCCCTCGTTTGCTGGGGAAATGAATTAAAGATAAAATTCAAGATTTGCAAACTTCTTAAAACCGGAGTTTAATGAGCGTAAATGAGGACTTTTAGAACGAGCGTAACAATATTTTACTTTTGAGCCACTTCCTTTTCTATTCTTTTGATACGTTCTTGAATCAATGATTTATAATCAGATTTCAGTTTATCATTAAGAAACGAAGAATCTATTATATCACTCCATTTATTACTGCTTGAAACCATTTTGTCAATTATTCTTTCCGAGATTCTCTCTGTTATCCCGGAATTGGTCATAGCTTGAATAAATGAATGACGGTCAAATCCAACAATAGCATTATTGTCATCTGTACCATAACCGACAAGAGGCATTGCAAGTTCATCATCATCGTTAATTCCTGTAAGCTTTACTGCCAAAAGGTCGTAGGCCGGAGACAAATGATAACCGCCGTTTCCTTTTTCTATCAGTGAAAAGTTCTTGCAATGCATATCTGAATTTCCTGTCAACCAAGAGAATATTACCACTTCCCAAAAATGCTGTACATCAAGCATTGGAGCCGATGAATATTTCTTGATTGTTTCGGCAAGCTGAATATATGCTCCACGATATTTATGTTCAGTAAGTCTGTTAGTAAGCTGGCACATATCGAGCATAGAGTATTTCTCACCTTTCTCTCCTCTATCCATCCTTTTGGTGATATATGCAAGTTCACCATCTTCCATCGGGATTAATCCGTGCGGTGCAGTAGCTATGCCTGATACCTCGGCAAGTTTCATTGTAAGATCCTCAAGTTCCGGCATTGAATCATATACAGGACTTTGCGGTTTCAATATATAATTACCCCACAACCCGACAATTGTAAGCTTGTCGGGTTCGTTCTTTCCACCTCTGTTTATATCTAAAGAAAGTTTAGGCTGTACACCGGTAACTGAAGTACTTTGTTCAAGTATATGCAATGCAAGTTCCTCTATATTATCTCTTGTATAAGGCAATAGCGGAGCTTTTGTCGTTCCGAACAGCTTCTTTGCGCATTTTGGATGATAAAAACCTTGCTCATCTTCTACCGGCTTGTAGCAGCAAAGACATCTTTTTACATTACTCTCATTCATAATCTCGTACACTTATATTGCCGATACAATCTTTACAACATATAAGCAGCAGACTCATTCTGTCGCGTGGGTTAATTTTCCAGTTCTTGTCCACAATATCAAGTAACCACCCTTCGGGGATAAGACCGTCAAAAACAGGAAACATAAACTCCTTTATATACTCTTCCTCCTGCAGTGGCATTGTGGGGCACAGAGGTTTTGCTGTATTTGATTTCATATATTCCAAATCATATACAAAGTGATAACCGTCGTGGTCCTCAGTCAATACACCTGCAAAAGTTTCATCAATATATATTCCGGCTTTTTTCATTTCTTCAAATCATTTATAGGCTACTGATTTTTGCAGGCCTCAACGTCTCGCCAAAAAGAGCCAGTACGAGATTAACCTTATCGAGTTGCACCGTAGTCTTGCCACGCTCCAACTCTCTTATAAAACGCACCCCTACACCACTCCTTTCGGCCAGTTCAATCTGTGTAAGATTATAAAGCTTTCTCTTTTCGCGTATGTATTCTCCAATATTCATAATATCTATTAATTAAAATGACCCCGTTCGGGGTTATTTTAATCGTGATTTACACAAATTCAACCCGAACGGGTACAAATATACAAACAAACGAGCAAGAAACACCAAGCTTGCTTGAATGTTTTTTACTGCGAGTGCAGAAAATATTC
>JAZNIQ010000084.1:0-8183 GCA_045577555.1 Candidatus Fimenecus sp. | reverse complement strand
ACATAGAGTGAATAAAAGAGCAATTGTAATGGTCGATAATTGCTATGGTGAGTTTACAGAAAGACTTGAACCAACAGAGGTTGGTGCAGATTTGATGGCTGGTTCACTCATAAAAAATGCGGGTGGCGGAATTGCTTCATGTGGCGGATATATTGCAGGTCGCAGAGATTTGGTTGAACTTTGCGGATACCGTCTTACAACTCCCGGACTTGGAGTTGAGGTGGGCGCAACGCTTGGACAGAACAGAAGTCTTTTTATGGGGCTTTTCAATGCTCCACATGTTGTTGGTGAAGCACTGAAAACTGCGGTTTTTGCCGCATCAGTATATACAGAATTAGGTTTTAAGGTTACTCCGACTGTTGATGAAACACGTCATGATATTATTCAGGCAATCTGCCTCCAGAATGCGGAAAATCTTATTGCGTTCTGTCAGGGTCTTCAAAAAGGTGCTCCCGTTGATTCTTACGTTACTCCGGAGCCTTGGGATATGCCTGGATATGATAATCAGGTTATTATGTCCGCAGGTGCTTTCACATCGGGCTCATCAATTGAACTTTCTGCTGACGCACCACTTCGCGAACCATATGCTGTATGGATGCAGGGTGGACTTAACTTTCATAGTGGAAAAATCGGCGTAATGCTTGCAACAGAAGAACTTTTGAAAAGAGGTCTTATAAAATGAAATTGATGCACCTTAAAAGCGGTACCGATGTCCGTGGTGTTGCCGTTGCAACGGAGAAATATCCTGACATTCAATTGACTGATGATGTTGTAAAATATATTACAACTGCTTTCATCAGATTTTTAAGTAAAAAAACAAGTAAGGTATATAGTGATTTAACAGTTTCTGTTGGCCATGATTCAAGAATTTCCGCAGACAGAATAAGAAATGCGGTAATTTCTGTTGTGAGTGAAATGGGTGTAAATATACTAAATTGTTCCTATTGTTCAACTCCTGCAATGTTTATGACAACCATTACAAGAAATTCTGACGGTGCTATTCAGATTACTGCAAGTCATCATCCGTTTGACCGTAATGGACTTAAATTTTTTACCCGTGACGGTGGCCTTTCAGGTGATGAACTAAAATCAATTTTAGCAGATGCAGAAAATGAACCTTGTGAAATAGCAGAAAAAACAGGTACGGTTATTGAAATTGATTATATTTCCGAATATGCAGAGATTCTTCGTAATATGATTAAACAAGGTGTAAATGCCCAGAATTATGAAAAACCTTTGGAAGGTTTTAAAATTGCTGTTGATGCGGGTAATGGTGTTGGTGGCTTTTACGCTACAAAAGTTTTGGCACCTTTGGGTGCAGATGTTTCTGCAAGTCAGTTTTTAGAACCTGACGGAATGTTTCCAAATCACATACCAAACCCTGAAAATAAGGTTGCAATGGAGTTTATTCGAAAAGCAACGGTTGATAATAAATGTGATTTGGGTGTGATTTTTGACACAGATGTTGACCGTGCATCCTGTGTTGATGAAAAAGGTGAAGAAATTAACAGAAACGCCATTGTCGCGCTTGCATCAGTTATTGCACTTGAGGGTAATGAAGGCGGAAGTATCGTGACTGATTCTGTAACAAGTGACGGTCTTCGTGAGTTTATAGAAGATACTCTTGGTGGAAAGCATATCCGTTTCAAGCGTGGATATAAAAATGTAATTGATGAGGCAATCCGCCGCACAAACCTTGGTGAAAATACTCCACTTGCCATTGAAACATCAGGTCATGCTGCTTTTAAAGAAAATTATTATCTTGATGATGGTGCTTATCTTGTTACAAAGATTATTATTAAGGCGGCAGTTCTCAGAAAAGATAACAAAAAGATTGGCGACTGTATTGCAAGTCTTAAAAAGCCTTTGGAAGAAAAAGAACTTCGTTTTAATATAACGGAGGATAATTTCCGTGAAGTTGGTGAAAGGCTTATTGATGATATAAAAAAACTGGCAGAACAAAGTGATGAAATGATACTTGCACCGGATAATTTTGAGGGCGTACGAGTTTCATTTAAAGATGAAAAGAGAAAAGGATGGTTTTTACTTCGCCTTTCTGTTCACGACCCTGTAATGCCGTTTAATATAGAAAGTAATGTTGACGGTGGATGTGTTGAAATCTGTAAGACATTTTATGAAATTGTAAAAAGTGTAAAGGGAATTGACTTTACTCCTGTTCAAGAATTTATAAAAATATGATAAAAGTGTTGACAAAATGAGAAAAGAATTTTAATATATTTAGTAAGTTAGAAAAATGAACGGAGGTGTTGGTATGATATTCGAAAAAGTACGCGCTATTATTTGTGACCAACTTGAGTTGGATGAGGACGTAGTTACATTGGACGCTGTTCTTCTTGAGGACTTAGGCGCTGACAGTATTGACCTTGCAGATTTGGTTATGACTCTTGAGGATGAATTCGATATGGAAATCTCCGACGAAGAGCTTGAAAATATTAGAACTGTTGCTGATATTGTTAAGTTTATTGAAGAAAACTAATTAACAATTTTAATTTAGATTTTTTAAACAGGGGCAGAATTTCTTTGTCCCTGTATCTTTTATGATAAGGACGATAAAAAATGGCTGAACAAAAAAAGATGGTTGAGGAAATTACCTCAATGGATGTGGATTTTGCCAAATGGTATACCGACGTTGTTAAAAAAGCAGAATTGGTTGAATACACAAGTGTTAAAGGTTGTATGGTTATTCGACCTTACGGCTATGCAATTTGGGAAAATATCCAAAAAACTCTTGATGGAATGTTTAAGGAAACAGGACATGAAAATGTTTGTATGCCTATGTTTATTCCTGAAAGTCTTTTGAATAAAGAAAAGGACCACGTTGAAGGTTTTGCTCCTGAAGTTGCCTGGGTAACTCACGGTGGTAGTGAAAAACTTGAAGAACGTCTTTGTGTTCGACCAACGTCAGAAACTCTTTTCTGTGAACACTATGCAAATATTATTCAGTCTTATCGCGACTTGCCGAAACTTTACAATCAGTGGGTTTCTGTTGTTCGTTGGGAAAAGACTACAAGACCTTTCCTTCGCACACGAGAATTCTTGTGGCAGGAAGGTCACACGATTCATGCAACTGCAGAGGAAGCACAGGAAGAAACAATCAAGATGCTCAATGTTTATGCCGATTTCTGCGAAAACTGTCTTGCAATGCCTGTTGTAAAAGGTGTTAAAACTGCAAAAGAACGTTTTGCCGGTGCAGAAGATACATATACTATTGAGGCACTTATGCATGATGGCAAGGCTCTGCAATCAGGTACAAGTCATTATTTTGGTGACGGATTTGCTAAGGCTTTTGGAATTCAGTTCCAGGATAGAGATAATAAATTAAAGCATCCGTTCCAGACATCATGGGGATGTACAACTCGTCTTATCGGTGCTCTTATTATGACTCATGGTGATGATAACGGTCTTGTTCTTCCACCAAAAGTTGCACCAATTCAGGTTGTTGTTATTCCTGTTGCTGCTCATAAAGCAGGTGTTAAAGAGAAGGCAACAGTAGTTTATGAAAATCTTAAAAAGATTTGTCGAGCAAAGATAGATTTAAGTGACAATTCACCGGGTTGGAAATATGCAGAATATGAGATGAAGGGTGTTCCGCTTCGTCTTGAGCTTGGTCCTCGTGATATAGAAAATAATCAATGTGTAATTGTTCGTCGTGATACAAGAGAAAAATATTTTGTATCTCTTGATGAACTCGAAACAAAGATTCCCGAACTTTTACAGATGGTTCACGACGGTCTTTATAATGCGGCACTTGAACGCAGAAGCAATATGACCTATGTTGCAAACAATATGGATGAAATGATTGATATTGCGGAAAATAAACCGGGATTTATCAAGGCTATGTGGTGTGGTGACCGTGAGTGTGAAGATGCACTTAAGGAACAGGCAGGCGTTACATCACGTTGCATTCCTTTTGTTCAGGAAAAAATCAGTGATAAATGTGTTTGCTGTGGCAAACCTGCCGATAAAATGCTCTATTGGGGTAAGGCGTATTAATAATAAAATCAGGGCAAGAGAATTACTCTTGCCTTTATTTTTTTGCCATTTGTTATATTGAATTAGGTATAATTATATGGTAAAATAAAATGATAAATCATATTGGGGGAGTATGTGTGAAAATTATTGATATTTCAAAAGATTTAATGACAAGCGATGTTTTCCCTGGTGACCCTGTTCCAAGTTTGGAAAAGGTGAAAAGTATAGGAGACGACGCTGAATACAATCTTGGAAAAATAAGTATGTGTCTGCATAACGGAACACATATGGATGCGCCCTTGCATTTTTTACCCAACGGAAGTGATATTACCGAACTTTCCCCCGAGGTTTTCTTTGGTCCCTGTGTGGTTGTAGAGGTTGCGACGGAAATGATTACGGGAGCATTTGTTGAGGAATATTTTCCGAGAAATGCCAAAAGAATACTTGTAAAGAGTAACGGAAAAGCTGTTTTTCATGAATCTGCCGCGTCAGAACTTTCAAATATGGGGTATGTGCTTGTAGGAACGGACTCAATGACTGTTGAGCCGGAAGGTAGCGACGGAAGAACTCATAGGATGTTTATGATAGATAATATTGCACTTCTTGAAAATCTTGATTTAAGCAAGGCTGTTCCCGGAGATTATTTTCTTTCAGCTGCACCTGTTAAAATCAGCGGTGCAGAGGCGGCCCCTGTAAGAGCAATTTTAGTGTCCGACTTCATTTTCTGGAGTGGGGACAATAAAAAATAAACGGAGAGAATTATGGCAAAGAAATTATTAATGCTGTTTTTGACCTTTGCAAAAATCGGGTCAATTACTTTTGGTGGCGGTCTTACAATGTTACCGTTACTGACACGAGAAATTGTTGAAAAAAGAAAATGGGCAACAGAACAGGAATTGCTTGATTATTATGCAGTTGGTCAATGCACACCTGGTATTATTGCAGTCAATACGGCAACATTTATCGGATATTATCAAGCAGGTATATTGGGTGGAATTTTTTCAACATTGGGAATGGTTACACCATCAATAATAATCATTACTATCGTAGCATCTGTTTTGCAGACATTTATGGATTATCCTGTAGTTGCTTCTGCACTTTCAGGAATTAATGCAATTGTTTGTGCTTTACTTGCACACACGGTAATTACACTTGGCAAAAAAAGTCTTGTTAATGTAATATCTGTTGTGCTTTTCATAATCGGACTTATTGCTTGCTTTGTTTTCGATGTAACACCGATTCTTCTTGTTCTCTTTGGCGGAGTTGTAGGTGTAATTTGCGGTAAAATCAAGGAGGTAAAAACAAAATGACCTTCTTGTATTTGTTTTATGAATTTTTTAAAATCGGACTTTTTGCAGTTGGCGGAGGTCCTGCCACTATTCCTTTTTTGCAGGATTTGGCACGAAGCGATTACGGGTGGTTTAATGAGGACCAGTTAGGCGTTATGGTTGCCGTTGCTGAAAGCACACCGGGACCTATCGGTGTCAATATGGCAACCTATGCGGGGTATAATGCAGGGTTCGATGAGTTTGGCGTAGCCGGTGGCGTTCTTGGCGGAATAATGGCCACATTAGGACTTGTTACACCGTCAATTATCGTGATTATTCTTGTTGCAGGCTTCTTAAAAGCGTTTAAAGAAAATCAATATGTAAAAGGTGCGTTTTCGGGTATTCGCCCTGTGGTTACAGCACTTGTTTTGTTTGCAGTTTTCGGAATTATCAAACCGATTTTCTATGCAAATGGTGAATTTGTAATTCCTGTAATTGCAATATCCGTTGTTGTGTTTGCACTTATGTTTATAAAGAAATTAAAGAAATTACACCCTGCATTCTGGTTAGCACTTGGTGCAGTTGCAGGAATTATTTTTAAATTATAAGGATTTGTTTGTATGTCACTCGTTAAAAACCAAGATATACAACTGAATATTGAGGGCTATACTGTCGAGGGTAACGGTGTTGGGCATTATAATGGTCAGGCTGTGTTTGTTTCAGGTGCCGCAAAAGGTGACACCATTATTGCCCATATCATAAAGGCGAAAAAGAACTACGCAATCGGGATTATCAAGCAGATTTTGAAGAAATCTGACGACAGAATAGAGGTTGATTGTGAGCATTTCCGCTCTTGTGGTGGTTGTGTTTTCCGTCATATTTCATATGAGGCAGAAAAACAATTGAAAAAACAAAAAGTCATTGATGCCTTTGAGCGTCTTGCTCATATGGATGTGCCGGTAAGAGACGTTATCTCCTGTGAAACTGAACGATACAGGAATAAAGCACAATACCCAGTTGGAATGGAAAAGGATATTGTGGTAGGGTTTTATGCACAGAAAAGCCATAGAATAATCAATTCTTCTGACTGTGCTTTACAGCCCCGAGAATTTGCCGAGATTGTTGAAACGGTAAAAGAGTGGATGAGAGAATTTGGTGTTACAGCCTACGATTCTGTAAACCATACAGGACTTATCCGCCATATTTACATAAGAAAAGCATTTGAAACAGGGCAGATTATGGTTTGCCTTGTAATTAACGGAAAAAATTTACTATACGCCGACGAACTTTGCGATGATTTAATGAGATTTAAGGCAATAAAGAGTATTGTTATCAATGAAAATACAGAAAGAACAAATGTAATTCTCGGCAAAAACTGTATTACTCTTTGGGGTGAAGATTATATTGAAGATGTTCTTTGCGGTGTAAAAATCAGACTTTCACCACTTTCTTTCTATCAAATAAACCATGACTGTGCCGAGTTGCTTTATAAAAAAGCGTTGGATTATTTGGATACAAAAGGGGACGAAACAATACTTGACCTGTATTGCGGTGCTGGTACAATCGGTCTTTCAATGGCAAAGAATGTTAAAAAGGTAATCGGAGTTGAGATTATACCTGAAGCTATTGAAGATGCAAAAGAAAATGCAAAACGAAATAACATAGAGAACTGTGAGTTCTATTGCGGTGATGCAAAAGATGCGGTGAAAATGTTAAAGGATAAAAAAATAACGCCTCATGCCGTAATCCTTGACCCACCGAGAAAAGGTTGCGACCGAGAGGTGCTCCAATGTGTTGCCGAAATGAACCCGAAAAAAATTGTTTATGTTTCTTGTGATGTATCAACTCAGGCTCGCGATTGTGCCATTCTTCGTGAACTCGGCTACGAAACAAAAGAGGTAACACCAGTTGATATGTTTCCAAAAACAGCGCATACGGAGAGCGTTGCAATTTTGTTCCAATGTTAAAACAACTAATAAGGAGGAGTATATATGAGAATTGCTGAAAAGGGTAAAAAAATTTTTGCAAACGGAGAGGGTTGGTCAACTGAACCGGTTGAAAGAGCGAGTTATTATTCATATTTTGCCGGACAAAACATGATTTACACACTTTTTAATGTATGTCTGACAACTTATCTTTTGTTTTTGGGCATTGACCCAATCAAATCAGCAACAATTATGCTTATTGTAAAAATTTGGGATGCTGTAAATGATACGTTGTTTGGAGTGATATTTGACTCAATCAAATTCAAAAGCGGAAAGAAATATCTGCCTTGGATACGAATTTCCACTATACTCATTCCGATAACTACAATACTGACCTTTATGATTCCTTCGGATTCCTCACAAACAGTTAAATTAGGTTGGTTTGCCATTGCGTATATCCTTTGGGATACAGCGTACACTCTTTGTGATGTGCCGATTTTCGGAATATTGACTTCTATGAGTCATAGCATTGACGAACGAAACACTATTCAGTCATACAAGAGTATTGCTACTTATGCCGGTGTTGGCATTACATCCACATTGACAACTGTTCTTATCAGCGAAAAGGTTGGTATGAATTACGGTATGATAACACTGATAATTTGTGTTATGGCATTCGCTTTAATGTCGCCTGCGTCTTTCAAACTTCAGGAGCGTTTCCATGCCGAGAGTGAAGAAACATTTACTATCAGAAAAATGTTCTCATATCTCGTTAAAAACAAGTACTTGCTTATATACTATGTGGGAATTTTCTTCTATTCATCACTTAGCATCGGCAACGCATTCACCCTTTATGTTTCATATTATCTGTTCCACAGTGCATTGTTTTCATTGGTGGTGGGTGCAGTAGGGACAGTACCACAACTTTTAATTGCTTTGTGGTTGCCCAAGCTTATCCGCAGATTTGACAAAATGAAGGTTAATCGCGTGTGCTTGT
>JAZNIQ010000083.1:0-4928 GCA_045577555.1 Candidatus Fimenecus sp. | reverse complement strand
CTATACCGCCTGTTGCAAGGACACAGTAACTTGAAAAAATTTCATCCTGACCGTCAGGAGTTAAAACATGAGCACAGATACCACTTTTTACTCTTGTAAGTTTAAAAACAGGAGTGTTCTCAATTATTGTGATATTATCTCTTTTCTGCACCTCGGCAACCATTGCACGTACCATCTCGGCACCTGTTGTGTCCTTGTGGTGAACAATTCGTCTTCTGCAATGTCCGCCCTCAAGAGTCATATTAAGTTCTCCGTCAGGTCGTTTATCAAATTCAACACCGTATTCGATAATTTTGCGTACCTCTGCAGGTCCTTCTTCCACAAGAGTTGTAACCGCATCAATATCGTTGGCGTGTTTGCCTGCAATCATAGTATCATTGATATGAAGCTCATAACTGTCATTTTCCAAATCAAGCACTGCCGCAACACCGCCCTGAGCAAGTGAGGAGTTTGAGTCCGTATTGCTCTTTTTGGCAAGAATTATAATATTAAGATTTTCGGGTAATGAAAGTGCCGTATTAAGCCCTGCAACACCGCAACCGACTATCAGCACATCACATTTTTTTAACATTAACTTCATCTTCTTTCAAAAATGAAAAGTTTTTAATTAAATATAATTATACAAATACTATAATACCATATATTTCAAAAAAACAATATAGTTTTTTAATATTTTATGTAGATATTTTTATTAGATTAATAAAAAAAGAAAACCCCGACAATTCAATGTCGAGGCTTAATAGATATTAATCGTTATCTTTATCTTCAGTTTCTTTATTTATATTTTTTTCAAGAAGATTTTTTATCTCATCAAGTTTTTTCTCGTTTTCTTCTAATTTAAAATTCATACTATATAGTTTCCAAACTAAATAAATGAAAATTATTGCAAGAAACGGTGCGGCTAATTTGTTTTCAAAAATCAAATTCACATAACCGTAAGCCAATAAAAGAATTGTTAAAATAGCAGGCATTACCATCGTTTTATCCCCTTCTTGAAAATTCATTATATTGATGACTGACAATTTGTTTATTGCAATTTTAATATATCATTATATATTTTCTTTGTCAACGCTCAGAATGACTAGGAATATCAAAACAATGGCGGGGTCTTGACCCCGCCATACTGCATTTATTTAGTTTTGTGTATTATAAGGAACATAATATTCCTGATAATATTCACTATGAATACTGCGAAGTTTAATTAATGAAACATTGTTTTCGGGCACTTCATAGCGCTGACCATCAAGCCAGAAATTCGCATTTGTACCAAATTCTATTATTGTTCCGTCCATTTTTTCCAAACGAAACTCGCGGTCAAATCCGCCACAATATAATTGATTATCTTCTTTGCCTATTGCGATACCATTAAGAAGCTTCACTATTTCTTCGCACTCTTCATCGTTGAAGGTATATATAATCTCCTGTGTTACATTTTGAGAATAAAGCGAAATACTTTTGACTTCATTTGCCGTCAGGTTTTCAAAAGGTCTTTTACCTTGCAGGGAATTATGATAAATCAATGCCCCAGCAACCATTAAAATGTTTAAAATAATCACCGAAAAAATGAGAATTACTTTTCTTTTGTTGGCCTTTGATTTTGTCATAATATCACCTCTCTACATATAAGAGTAATTTAAACTGCATTTTGTTTCAAAAATTTTAGATTCTATTTATCCTGTACGAAAGGTAATTTTCCGCCACTGTAAAGAGATATTTTTCCTGAAAGCATAAAACTGATTGCCGAAGCGATAATGTAATATCCCACGCCCTCAATTCCAAACATTTCACAGGCTAAAATAATCGTTGCAAAAGGTGCATTTGTGACACCTGAAAAAAGTGCGGTTATTCCAACTGCTGCACCAAATGCGGGGTTAAGCCCTAAAAAGCAAGAAATTGCACCGCCAAGTGTTCCGCCTATGAAAATTGTGGGTACAATTTCACCGCCTTTGTAACCTGCGCCAACAGAAACAGCGGTAAACAAAATCTTTAATAAAAATGCCTCGTAATTAACTTCACCGTGAGTGAAAATATGGTGCACAACACCTATTCCCCCACCGTTGTAGTCTGTTGTGCCAAATAATTTTGTAAGGAGAATTACAACAGCACCGCCAAGGGCAATTCGCAGATATTCATTTTTTAAAAGCTTTTTGAAATATTTTTCGGAAAAGTGCAGAGCATATACAAAAATCGCACTCACCAATGCTCCCGATACTGAAATAAAAACAACTCTCCAAAGAATGCCCTTAGTCAGTTCGGGAATTTCATTAACAGGAAAGCGTTCAGGTGCTACACCAAGACCGTTTGCAATTAAAAAAGCGGTTATACTTGAAATAAATGTAGGAATTACAGCCGTAAGACAACGCTTACCAACACGGGCAATCTCAATTACAAACACAAACGCCGCAAATGGAGTACCAAAAAGTGCGGAAAAACAGGCACTCATACCGCTGATTACAAGAATACGACGAAACTCCTCGGGAATTTTAAAAATCTTTGCGAAAAATGCACTTATACTTCCCCCAAGTTGCAATGCTGCGCCCTCACGACCAACAGAAGCACCGCCAAGGTGGGATAAAACCGTGCCGCAAAAAACAGCAACGCCTAAAAGTGGCGAACATTTTTCGTCTGTGCGGACACTTTTTATAACATCATTTGTCCCCTTACCGTTGACTTTCAGAAAATTATACACGGTAGTCACAACAATACCGCAAACAGGCAACAGATATAATATCCAACCGTTATTTTCTCTTAAGCTTGTCACAAAGGAAATTGATTTTACAAACCCTGCACCTACCAGTCCGCACACAATTCCGACAATCAGACTAAGAAACAACACACGCAAAAAGTCAGGTGTATATATTTTGATTTTTTCTTTTATGTTCATAGATACACCCTCCTTGTGCTGTCTTCTAAAGAAAATATAACACCCAAATCGCAGATTGTCAAACTAATAAGTATTACATTGGTTTTCCATTTCCCCCTTGACACCAAAATACCCTTGTGATATACTTTCTTTGTAAATATTTGATACTATTCAGTTAGGAGATATTCAAATGGAAAGAATTAAGACTATTGAAACAAGAGATTTAAAAGAAAGTGCTGTTAAAGGCGGTTGTGGTGAATGCCAGACATCTTGCCAGTCAGCTTGTAAAACATCTTGCGGTGTTGCTAATCAGCAGTGCGAAAACGTTGAAAGCAAATAAGAACCCGACCCGTCAACGCATTAAAAATGCGGACGGGTACTCCGGAACCTTGTTGTATACAATAAGAATTAAAAATCTATTGCAGAGAGCAGGTAATGCGTTTGTATTACCTGTTTTTTATTGAGAAGGATAGTTTATGGTACATCAATATAAATTAAACGGATATAATATTGTGCTTGATACCTGTTCAGGTTCAGTCCATATAGTTGACGAAGTTGCTTACGACATTATTGCAATGTATAAGGAAAAATCTCCTGAAGAAATCACAGAATATATCCTTGATACATATAAAGACGAAAAATTAAGTGAAAATGATGTTCTTGAGTGCATTGAAGATGTAAAATACCTTGAAAATGCAGGTAAACTCTATACTCCCGACACATATGAGGGAATGGCCTTTGATTTCAAGAACAGAAATACGGTAATCAAAGCACTTTGTCTTCACGTGGCACATACTTGTAACTTAAACTGCGAATACTGCTTTGCTAGTCAGGGAAAATATCACGGTGAGCGTGCTTTAATGAGCTTTGAGGTTGGTAAACGCGCACTTGATTTCCTCATTGAAAATTCGGGCACTCGCCGTAATCTTGAAGTTGACTTTTTTGGCGGTGAGCCACTTATGAACTGGGATGTTGTGAAAGAACTTGTATCCTATGCACGAGTTCAGGAAAAAATTCACAACAAGAATTTCCGCTTTACTCTTACCACAAACGGCATTTTGATTGACGATGATGTTATTGATTTCTGTAACAGAGAAATGAGTAATGTGGTTTTAAGTCTTGACGGACGTAAAGAAGTTCACGACAGACTTCGCAAAGACTATCAGGGTCGCGGCAGTTACGACATTATTGTTCCCAAATTTCAGGAATTTGTTAAACGACGTGAGGGAAAAAGCTACTATATGCGCGGTACTTTCACCCATAACAATGTTGATTTTACAAATGATATTTTCCATATGGCAGATTTAGGCTTTACTGAACTTAGCATGGAGCCTGTTGTATGCTCTCCTGATGATGCTTCAGCTTTGACAGAAAGTGATTTGCCGATTCTTTTTGAGCAATACGAAATCCTTGCAAAAGAAATGATTAAGCGTAAAAAAGCAGGCAACGGATTTACATTCTATCACTATATGCTTGACTTAACTCACGGACCTTGCATTTACAAAAGAATTTCAGGTTGTGGCTCAGGTACTGAATATATGGCAGTTACTCCAACAGGTGAGCTTTATCCTTGCCATCAGTTTGTTGGTGACACAAAGTATCTTTTGGGTAACATTTGGGACGGAGTTACCAACAAGGAAATTCAGAACGAATTCAAGCTCTGCAACGCTTATGCAAGACCTGAATGTGACGACTGCTGGGCAAAACTTTATTGTTCAGGCGGTTGTGCGGCTAACTCTTACCACGCGTCAGGTAAAATCACAGGCATTTATAAATATGGTTGTGAACTCTTTAAAAAGAGAATTGAATGTGCCGTAATGATTCAGGTTGCCGAAGCAGAAGAAAAATAAAAGGAATAAAAATAAATGGACACACCAATTTTTGACTTTGTGCAGAATTACATTAAAAGTAATACTGCCCGACTTCACATGCCGGGTCATAAAGGCGTGTCCTTTTTAGGCTGTGAATCAGCCGATATTACTGAAATCAAGGGTGCTGACGAATTATATGCACCAAGTGGTATAATCCGTAAAAGTGAAGAAAACGCAACTTTGCTTTTTGATAC
>JAZNIQ010000082.1:0-5161 GCA_045577555.1 Candidatus Fimenecus sp. | reverse complement strand
TTATATCAAAGCGGATATGAAAAATTAGTTATTACAGCAATAAAAAATATATGTAATGAAAATGGTGTTTCTATTATTTCTATTAAAATAGATTCTTATATTGATGAAAATGAATATTATTGCATAAATAATATTGACCTTGAAATTGACTCTCCAGAAGTAAAAGAGAAAATCATTTCTGAAATAAACTCAAAACTAGGTTTCGAGGTGAATGTATGATTAAAGTATATGATTATTTAATACACAAACTTAAAGTACAAAACATGGATAAAAAAACAATATACATAACTATAATTGGATTTGCTTTAATTATTCTATTATTTATTTCTGAAGTTGATTTTAAAAAGGATGATAAAGTAGTAAAATCTAATCTATCTGATGAAGAATATTGTCTATATCTTGAAGAAAAAGTTAAAATGTTCGTAGAAAAAATTGAAGGTGCTGGCAAAGCAGAAGTAATAATAACTCTTGACGAAACAAAAGAATTTATTTATGCAACAGATGACAAAGATATTCAAAAAAATAATAGTAATAGCGATGATTCCACATTAGAAAAAGATTATGTAATAATAGAGAATAACAATAATGATGAAGGATTATTAATAAAAACAATTGAACCTAAAGTAAGAGGCGTTGCAATTTCGTGTGAAGGTGGAAATAAACCTGAAGTTCAGCAACAAATATATTCGACATTAGAAGCTATTTTAAATATAAATACATCCAATATTTCAATAACAAAATTATCGTCAATGGAGGATTAAAATGAAAAGCAAAATAATCGGTAAAAGACAACTATTAACATTCTCATTAGTTTGTGCATTTGGGTTATCTGTTTTTGTTAACTGGTATTATACAAATCAATTTAATAACACAACAGAACCCGATACTAAAAATTACAATTTAGGAGAAGCTCAACTTGTTAACTCTAATTCAGTTAATACCAATGAAAACGAATATTTTACACAAGCTAATTTGAAAAGAACAAAGGCGCATGATGAGTCAAAAAAACATCTTGAACAAATTATAAAAAACAATTCTGATAAAGAAACAGTTGAACTTGCAAGAAAGAAACTTGTTGAGATTTCATCAGAAATAAAACATGAAAGTGATATTGAAAATTTAATTAAAGCTCAATTAGATAAAAACTGTATTGTCACGATGGATAATGATGGTATTGAAGTAATAATGCCAAAGAAATCTATCAATAACGAGACAATAATAAAAATTAAAAATATTATTCTGACAAAAACTGATTTAAAATCTGAACAAATTGTAATAATAGAATTAAAATAATGTATATACATAATTAATATACATTTTCTATTGAAATTTTGCGTATATGATGTTACAATATACATAAATAATTTGTATATACATTCGTACCGCAGAAAAAATGAAAAGCACTCCCTGTCTTTTTCTGGCGGGGAGTGTAATTTTATATGGAGGATATTATGACTCGTAAAGAAGAAAGAGAACTTGCTTTTACACTTATTTTTGAAAAAATATTTAATGATGAATTATCAATTGAAGAAATTGTTAAGAATGCAGTTGAAGCACGTTTTATTGAGGAAAATACATTTGCTTTTTCACTTGCTCAATTAACATATGAGCATTGTGAAGAATTAGATAGAATAGTTAATGAAAATTCTGTAGGTTGGAAAGCGGAGCGACTTCCAAAGGTTTCTCTTGCAATTCTTAGACTTTCATTATGTGAAATTCTTTATGTTCCATCTATTCCAAGTGGTGTATCCATCAACGAGGCAGTTGAACTTGCAAAGAAGTTTTCTTCACAGGATGACGCATCATTTATCAACGGTATTCTTGGAAAGTATGTAAGAGAGAATGTTGCCGAATGAGTTATTACTTAGGAATTGATACAAGTAATTATACAACATCTGTTGCATTATATGATAGCATTTCAAATTCCGTTGTAAGTAAAAGAAAATTACTTCCAGTGAAAGATGGTGAAAAAGGAATCAGACAAAGCGATGCTGTTTTTCACCATACAGTACAATTACCTGTATTATTAGATGAGCTATTTAATTGTAATAAATATATAATAAATGCCGTTGGAGTTTCGACGACACCATGCAATGAAGATGGCTCGTATATGCCTTGTTTTTTGGCAGGTATTTCAGTTGCAGTTTCAATTGCAAATGCTTTGAATGTTCCATTGTTTAGATTTTCACATCAGGATGGTCATATAGCTGCTGCTTTATATTCTGCAGATTGTCTTGATTATATTAATAAAGACTTTTTAGCGTTTCATATATCCGGTGGTACTTCACAAGCGCTTCTTGTTCATCCAAATGATAAATATTTTGAAACAATAAAAGTATCAGACTCTCTTGATTTAAAAGCTGGACAAGCAGTTGATAGGGTAGGGATTGCATTAGGGCTAAAGTTTCCTTGCGGTCCTGAACTTGAGAAACTTGCTTTATGCAGTGATAAAAACTTTGATAAAATCAAAGTTTTTAGACGAGATGGTTCTTTTAGTCTTTCAGGTGTTGAAAATAAATGTAAAAAAATGATTTGTGATTGTGAGAAACCTGAAAATGTTGCACTATTTTGTTTAAATTATATTTATTCAGCTCTTGACGATACTGTACTTGAACTTAAAAAACAGTATGGAAATCTTCCTATTATTTTCTCAGGTGGAGTGATGTCAAACAGTATTATTCGTACTAAATTACAAGAACAATATTCATCTGTTTTTGCTGAGCCTGAATATTCATCCGACAACGCTTGTGGTATTGCTATACTTGCTTCTATTTGTCATAAAAGGAAAATGTAAAATGAATTCACCGCTTATTTTAACAGTTTCACAACTAAATTCGTATGCAAAATCGATTATTGAGCAGGATATTAATCTAAACAATATTTTTATTGTAGGTGAAATTTCAAATTATGTTGACCACTACAGAAGCGGTCATTTGTATATGAGCATTAAAGACGAACAGTCAGTAATTAGTGCAGTAATGTTTGCTGGAAATGCTTCTAAATTAAAATTCAAGCCAGAAAATGGTATGTCTGTAATTATTCGTGGAAGAGTTTCAATTTATGAACGTGATGGAAGATATCAGTTATATATTGATGATATGCAACCTGATGGAGTTGGTGCACTCTCATTAGCTTTTGAACAATTAAAGAATAAATTATCAAAAGCAGGACTTTTTGACGTTGAACATAAATTACAAATTCCGCAGTTTCCTCATAAAATTGGTGTAATTACATCTCCAACAGGAGCAGCTGTTCAAGATATTTTAAATGTACTTGAAAGACGATTTCCGCTTGCACAGATTGTATTTGCAGGTGTTCAGGTACAAGGGGATTTTGCTTCTCAAAGCATCTGTAATGCATTAAATGAATTGAATAAAACAGATGTTGATGTGATTATAATTGCCCGCGGTGGCGGTTCAGCAGAAGATTTATGGCCGTTTAATGATGAAAAACTTGCATATGCAATTTACAATTCCAACATTCCAGTTATTTCTGGTGTTGGACATGAAACTGACTTTACTATTTGCGATTTTGTTTCGGATTTAAGAGCACCTACTCCATCAGCAGCCGCTGAGTTAGCAACTCCTGATACTAATGAACAAATATATTATATATCTTCATTATATAATTCATTAAATACAAGTATTAATCAAAAAATTACAGAGTTAGAATATAATTTATTTGAAATAACTAAAATACCTGAATTCAATAATCCAATTACCGTTATTGATAACTGTGAGATGTATTTAGATTCTTTAAATGATAAAAATAATGAAAACATTAATAAATTTATTAACGAGCAGACATTTGTTTTTTCTAAAATATGTTCTCTTCTTGATTCATTAAATCCATTTAAAGTTATTGCTCGTGGTTACTCAGTTTCAAAAATAAAAGATGTAATATTATCATCAGTTAATCAAGTTAACATAGGAGATATGGTTTCAATTAATTTAAATGATGGTAAAATTAATGCTGAAGTCAAAGAGGTATTAAAATGAACTTAACATATGAACAAGCAATTAAAAGACTTGAAGAAATAGTTGGATTACTTCAAGAAGGCTCACTTTCTTTAGATAAATCACTTGAGTTATATGAAGAAGGTGCGAATTTATCTAAGCTTTGTCACAATATGCTTAAAAATGCAAAACAAAAGATTATAGACATTAATGAGGTAAAAAGTAATGACTGATATTAATGGTTATGTAAAAAAACAAGCATCCATTGTTTCTGATAGATTAAATGATATTTTATCTGAAAACATGGAGTCATCCGTTCTTGATGCAATGAAATATAGTGTTGCAAATGGTGGAAAAAGAATAAGACCTATCCTCACCGTTGAATTTGCTAAAACATGTGGCGGAAACATTGATGTTGCACTTGATTTTGGATGTGCTGTTGAGATGATTCACACATATTCACTTATTCATGATGATTTGCCATGTATGGATGATGATTATATGCGTCGCGGAAAACCATCGTGTCATATTCAATTTGGTGAAGATAATGCACTTTTGGCCGGCGATGCATTGCTTACTGAAGCATTTACAAGAATATCAACTGTAAAAGGAGTTTCTGCTGAAAATATTGTCCGTGCAGTTAATTTTCTTTCAAATTATGCTGGCATTAATGGTATGGTTGGAGGACAAGTTTTAGACTTGCAATTTGTAGAATATAAACCTACCATCGACGAAATATTAAAAATGTACTCACTTAAAACATGCGGACTCATTAAAGCATCTTGTGTATTAGGTTGTCTTACCTGTAATGATTATGACGAAAATAAAATTACAGCTGCAATAAATTATGCTGAAAATTTAGGTATTGCTTTTCAAATTCAAGATGATATTCTTGATATTGAAGGTGAAGTTTCAGCTCTTGGCAAGCCAATTGGTAGTGATGAGAAAAATGATAAATCTACTGCAGTAAAATTTTTTGGTCTAGAAAAATCTAAAGAACTTGTCAAGGAATATACCGAAAAAGCTATTTTATCATTAAATATTTTTGATAATTCAGAAACACTTAAAAATATAGCATATATGCTTATTAATAGAAATAATTGATTGGAGTTTTTCTTTAATGGGATATAGGTTTTTAGAAAATATTTATTCACCTAAAGATTTAAAGAAACTGAATATTGATGAATTGACCACACTTGCTGCAG
>JAZNIQ010000081.1:0-10241 GCA_045577555.1 Candidatus Fimenecus sp. | reverse complement strand
ATTCAAAATTCCCAAAAGGTTTTACAGAGAACAAGCGTGTTGAAAAATAAGGTTTCTGCTTATGAAAAACTTAAAACAGATTATGAAGACGCACTTGTAATGATTGAACTTGCGGATGAGGAAGAGGACGAAAGTCTTGTTGATGAATGTACTCAGGGTGTGGAGAAGTTTGAAAAGGACCTTGATTCACAGACACTATCAACACTTCTTACAGGGGAATATGACTCAAAGAATGCAATTCTCACATTCCACGCAGGTGCAGGTGGCACAGAGGCTCAGGACTGGGCACAAATGCTTTTCAGAATGTATAATCGTTGGGGAGAGCGCCACGGATACAAGGTTTCAACGCTGGATTATCTTGATGGTGATGAGGCAGGTCTCAAATCTGCTTGTATTCTTATTGAGGGTGAAAATGCTTATGGTTTTATGAAAAGTGAAGCGGGTATTCACCGTCTTGTACGAGTTTCTCCTTTCGACGCATCAGGAAGAAGACACACATCTTTTGCTTCTCTTGAAGTAATGCCTGAAATTGATGAGGACACAAACGTTGAAATCAATCCTGATGATATTGAAATGGCTGTTTATCGTGCAAGTGGTGCAGGCGGACAAAAGGTTAATAAAACATCTTCTGCTGTTCGTCTGACCCATAAACCAACAGGCATTGTGGTTTCCTGTCAGGTTGAAAGAAGCCAGCATCAGAATCGTGAAGTTGCAATGACTATGCTCAAATCAAAACTTATTGAGATTAAAGAGCGTGAGCATCTTGCAAAGATTGAAGATATTAAGGGTGACCACAAGGAAATCGCTTGGGGAAGTCAGATTCGTTCATATGTATTTATGCCATATACACTTGCAAAAGACCACAGGACATCCTTTGAAAACGGCAATATAAATGCGGTTATGGATGGCGATATTGATGGATTTATTAACGCATATCTTAAATTACAGTCACAAAAGAATTTGGAGAATAATTAAACAAAATATCGGGCGATGCTTCTATATGAGGTATCGCTCGATTGTTATTTAAAATGTCTTTTTATTTTATGCTACAAATTTGTGAAAAAATGTTGAAAAAAAAGAAAAAAAGGTGTAGAATAAAATGAAATATAATATGGTTTACTATGCGTGGAAGTGTGCGCAAAAACAACCATAAAAGGGAGGCAAGACGATATGAAATATTTAAGAATAGGAATATCTGTGCTTTGTGCATTGTCGATTTGCCTTTATGCCGTATTTTTCATTAAAGAGAAACAGCAAGATAAAACTTATCCCGTAATTACAATGGATGAGGATATAATTGATGTAAGTATCAAAATTACTGATGAGGAATTGCTTAAAGGTGTTTCTGCATATGATGAAAAAGACGGTGACATAACTTCAAAAATTATTGTTCAGTCAATTTCAAAATTTGTTGAGCATGGAGTTTCCCTTGTAACTTACGCCGTTTGTGATAATGACAATCATGCAACCTCTGCTACAAGAAAAATTCGGTTTGTGGATTATAAAGAACCTGAATTTGTTATAAAAGAATCCCTTGTTTTTTCGCTTGGTCAAAAAATAAACATACAGGAGTGTATCGGGGCAAAGGATTGTATTGATGGTGATATAAGTGACCGTGTAATAATTACATCTACTGATTATAACGCAAACGAGGTTGGTGTTTTTCAGGTTTCCTTAATGGCAACTAACAGTATGGGTGATACAATCTATATGGAAGTCCCTGTTTACATAAAGGATTTAAGCCTTTCTGCACCAAAAATTGAATTGAGTGAACATCTTGTATATACCAAAGTCGGCAAGGAAGTTGACCTAGTCAAATATGTTCGTTCCGCTGTGGATAAGTATGAACAGCCCGTAAATGTTCTTATTGATACAAACCTTGATGTCAACAAGCCGGGTTCATATGAAGCTCGTTATGAAACACAGGATGTGGATGGCAGAAGAGGATATGCGGTAATGACAATTATCGTTGAAGAATAGTTTGGAAGGATTTATTTATGAAAAACAAATCCATGGTTGATTTTTTAACATTTGAATGGTATAGCGTTTTAAAGGATATTGTATTAAACTGTTGGTTGCTCATACTTGCAGCAATTATCGGTTTTGTATCTGTGTTTGTGTATGAGCAGGTTTCATACAAACCGATTTATACAAGCTCTGCAACATTGATGGTTCAGGTTAAAACGGGTACATATCAGGCATATACAAATCTGTCTGCATCGTCTGAAATGGCTGTAATATTTTCGGAGGTTTTTGTACAACCATCTATGAAAGAAAAGGCTGCTGAATATCTTGAAACAGATGGGTTTGATGGTACAATTACAGCTGCACCTCTTACCAATACAAATATAATAAACATAAGCGTTACGGCAAAAGACCCGGAAACTGCTTATGAAGAAATAAACGCTATTCTTAATGTGTATCCACAGATATCCGATACTATTTTCTCTAATGCTGTGTTGGATGTGATTAGTGCCCCTGAAGTGCCTAAAGGACCGTCAAACAGCAAAACGATACCATATGAAAAACATATAATTATTGCTTGTGTCGGGGCAACTCTTGCGGGTATTGTTTGGATTTCTCTTATGAGAGATACTGTTAAGGATGAAAAATCTTTTGAAAAGAAAATTGGCGAAAATCTTTTTGGCGTTGTATTAAAAGAAGGCGATTACTATTCAATTGGTGATTTTATTAAACGCAAAAAGAGAAAGAAATTAGTAACAGATGCTTTTGCCAGTTTCTCCTTTGTAGAAAACTATCAAAAAATTGCTGCAAAGATGGAGTATCTTAATCAGACAAAGGGAGACAAAGTTTTTGTTGTTACAAGTGTGGCTTCTAGTGAAGGGAAAACAACAGTTTCTATAAATACAGCGTTAACTCTTGCACGTAAGGGTAAACGAGTTGCCTTACTCGATATGGATATGCTCAAACCATCAGTTCAAAAAGCGTTGGAAATCAAATCCGAACATGTGGATTTGGCACATGTATTATCCGGTGAGTTTTCCTATGACCAGTACAGTTTGATGCCATATAAAGATGGAAATTTATCTATAGGTATCAACAAAAGACGACACAGTAATTTCACAAATTGGATAAATCGCTCGTCAGTTAAAACAACAATTGACAAAATAGCGGAAGATTACGACTTTGTAATTATAGATTCAATGCCTATTTCTGCATCTGCTGATTTGACAACAATCGCAGACCTTGCAGATAGAATCCTTTTGATAATCAAAGCAGACTATGTAAAAACCGGTGATATTAACGATGCGATTTTGGTACTTAATAAAAAGAAAAAATTAGCAGGATGCATTCTTAATGATGCTCATAAAGAATTTTCATTGTTCGGACAAATGGGTACGGACGAATCTACTTACACGGGAAGATACGGAAAATATCATCGTTCACAAAGATAAGTTATAAATAAAACGGGTAGTGGTGTGTTATGGCAGAAAAAGAATTAACAACACAACTTGATAGTAAAAAAGAATCCAATCAGGATGGACTTTTAGAAATTTATATCAGTGATATATGGAGAGGATTTCTTAAGTTCTGGTGGATTTGTGCATTATTGACTGTTGTGTGTACTGTTGTAATGGCCGTATTCAGCTTTGTAAAGTTCAGACCATCATATACGGTTTCTGCAACCTTTACAGTACAAACACAGGATATAAGTGCAAACGGAAGTGGTATTACATCATATACATATTATTATAACCGAACCACAGCGGAACAGTTATCAAGTACATTTCCACATATTTTAGAGAGTAAACTGCTCCAAACTGCAGTTTGTGAGGATTTGGGAATTTCCTATGTTCCTGCATCTATTTCTGCAACATCTGTTGCTGGAACAAATATGTTCACTATGAAGGCTGTAGGCAAAGATCCTCAGCAAACATATGATGTGCTTCTTTCTGCAATGAAAAACTATCCTTCAATTGCGGAATACGTAATCGGTTCTTCAAAACTTGTAATGATTTCAGAACCTGTATTTCCTGAACAACCAACCAATAAAAGGAATACAGTGTTATATGTTGCTATCGGTTTTGGTATAGGAATAGCATTGAGTTGTGTAATTATTGCTGTATATGCAATTGCCCGAGATACTATAAGAACAAAGAAAGATTTAAAAGAAAAAATCAATCAGAATTGTCTTGGTGTATTGCCAAAGGTTACATTTAAAAAACATAGTAAAGAAATTGACCGTTCTATACTTGTTGTTAATCCGTTGGTGGGTGATTCTTTTATGGAAACGGTAAGACAGTTGCGAAATTCTGTTTTGAGTGAAATTGACGCAAACACAAAGTCATTCTTGATTACAAGTGCAACACCTGATGAGGGTAAAACAACTGTTTCGTTAAATTTGGCAATCGCGTTGTCAAAAGCAGAAAAGAAAGTAATTCTTATTGATGCGGATGTAAGAAATCCAAGCATTGATGCGACATTGAATAAATTTGAAAAAAGTACTCTTAGCGGAACAGATGCATTTACTGAAATCAACATAATCAAGGATTTAGATATTGATACTCTGACATTTAATGTAACCGAAGAAGATATGTGGAAGGTTATTAACACAGAATATCTTAAACAGTTAATAAAGCAATTAAAGCTTGATTACGATTATATTATTGTGGATGCACCTCCGTGTGCATTGGTATCTGACCCGATTACAATTGCAGGTGTTGTTGACAGCACAATACTTGTTGTAAAACAGGATACAGTCAGAACAACAAGAATAAAACATGCTCTTGACAGTTTGTATTCAGTCAATGCAAATGTTCTTGGCTGTGTGCTTAATTCAGCAGCTTCAGGTATTACCGGTTATGGCTATTACTATGGTGGATACGGGTATGCATATAGTCGTTACGGGTATAAAAAGTACGGTTATGGCTATGGTTATAAATATGGCTACGGAAAAAACAGGTTTTAAAAGCTGGTTGGTTTAAATGAAAAAAAGAGATTACAAAAAAATCGTATCAGACCTTTTCCGTGAATGCAGATGGCTGGCAAAATATATGCGTAAATATTGGTTGAATATTATGCTGTATCTTGCAATTGGTGTTGTTGCAATACTTATGGGATTGGGTTCAAGTGTAGCCTCTAAAATCATGATTGATGTGGTTGTTAGTCACAAAAAAGAAATGGTTTTGGAAACTGTCGCTATAACAATAGGTCTTGCAGTTTTTCAATTAGTATTCAATGCCATCAGCTCGGCAATAACAGTCAGAGTTGGAACAAAAGTGCATCAAGAAATTCGTCAGGATTTTTTTGATAAGGTAATACACACCTCATGGGAAGATATAAGTGGCTATCGTTCCGGTGATATAATTAATCGCCTTGAAGGCGATATTTCCAAAGTTTCTTCGGGTGTTGTAAATATTTTACCTGCAATTCTTACGAGGGTAATACAATTTGCAGGTGCTGCCTTAATAGTGTTTTATTATGATAAAACAATGGCGTTTATTGCTATTGGTAGCGCACCGATAGTTATGCTGACCTCAAATTATATGTTGAGAATCATAAGAAAGTATAATTTAAAACTCCGTGATGCAAATGGAGAAATTATTTCTGAATGCAATGACGTTGTAGAAAATTTACAAATGATTAAAGCTTTTGGGGTTACCAAGGATTTTTCACAAAGGTTTAAATTATTATTAAAACAATATCGTGAGGTAAAAATAGAACAGGAGAAATTTTCTATACTTACCTCTTTTGCAATGGGTTTAATCGGATTAATTGTTTCATACACTTGCTACGGCTGGGGTGTATGGCGACTTTGGAACGGAGCAATCTCTTTTGGAACAATGACGTTGTTTATTCAACTTTCCGGCGTATTGACGGGTTCTTTTAATGCAATAGTCGGACTTGGACCAAGTCTTATTTCAGTTGCGACGTCAGCAGGTAGAATAATGGAGCTTTCTGGGCTTACTCCGGAAAAAGATATTGATTACAAAGAAGCTGAGTTGTTGTTGAATAAGGCGAATGAAGGCAAACTTGAAATAATTGGTAAAGATGTTGATTTCGCATATAAGAGTTCGAAAGATGTTGTTATAAAAAAAGCAAACTTTAGGATAAAGTCAGGTGAAACCGTAGCAATAGTGGGTGCATCCGGTGAAGGTAAAACTACAATGTTGCGCTTAATTTTGGGTCTTGTTCATCCTGTAAATGGCAAGATAAAATTTGTTGCAGATGGATGCAAAGAGATAGATGCAACCATCAGCACTCGCAGATTATGTTCATATGTTTTACAAGTAAATAGCATTATTTGTGGGACTGTGGCTGAAAATTTAAGACTTGTTAAACCAGATGCCACAGATGATGAGTTGATTGAAGTTTTAAGAAAAGCATGTGCATGGCATTTTGTTTCCAATTTGCCGGGTGGGTTAAATGCACAGATTGGTGAAAGAAATTATAATCTTTCCGAAGGTCAGGCACAGCGTATTTCTATTGCGAGAGCACTTTTAAGAAACTCTCCTGTCTTACTTATGGACGAAGCTACTTCTTCTTTGGATGTTGATACTGAGAATAAAGTGCTAAAAAATATTATGAAAACTGACCCACACAAAATATGTATAATTACAACTCATCGTCCGAGTATGCTGAAATATTGTTCACGTATATTTAAGATAGACGAAGATGGAAGTTTTACAGAATATAAAAATAATCCAAAGGAGATGTGCATTGATGTTGAAGATTAGAACAGGCTTTGTTTTGCGTGAAATTGCAAATCAAATAATTGCTGTGCCTATTGGTCAACGCACATCTGATATACATGGAGTTATTTCTTTAAGCGAAAGCGGTGCACTGCTCTGGGCTGAACTTTCAAAGGGAGCAGACAAAGAAACTTTAATAAACATTTTATTGGACACATACGATATAGACAGAGATACGGCTGTTGCGGATGTTGATGACTTTATAAAAGGTCTTTTTGAGCAAGGAGTAATGGAAAATGATTAGTTGTGATTTGCCATTTGAATCCAACTTTCCTTATCTGGTAGGTCAATATGCCAAGGATAACCATATTCCTATCTCATTAACAATGGAGATAACTCCGTTTTGCAATTTTTCTTGTTTGATGTGCTATGTTCATCTTACTGTTGAGCAAGCAAAAGAACAGGGAGTATTGCTTACGAAAGAACAAATTCTTGATATTGCTCAGCAAGCAAAAAAAATGGGGACTTTATATCTCACCCTGACTGGTGGTGAGCCATTAGCACGACCTGATTTTTGGGAAATATATAGAGAACTTAATAAAATGGGATTTCTCATTTCAATACTTTCAAATGGCTCGTTAATAGATGAAACAGCTATTGAAAAATTCAAGGAATACGGAATGCCCTATACCGTTAAATTGACTCTTTACGGAACAAGTAATGAAACATATAGCAAGGTATGCGGTTGCAGTGATGGCTTTAGCCGAATTGAAAAAGCTGTAAAACTTTTGAAAGATAATAAAGTGCCTACAAATATTTCAGGTACAATTATTAAGGAAAATGCTGAAGACGTTGCAGATATGCATAAGATAACAAGAAGCTGGGGTGTGCCCTTTAGTCATACGGTTTCTGTTGTTAAGTCTGCAAGAGGAAGCAGTAATAATATTGAGAAATCAAGATTCCTTTTTGATGATTTTGTTGATAAATTAACTTTGGAACAATTAGAAAAGCATAAACTACCTGAATGCAAATCGCCATTTTCATGGTGTGCAAGTTATAAAAGCAGTGCTTGGCTTACATGGAATGGCCATCTTCAACTTTGTGCTTTTATGAATGGTCCGTATTCACCTGTTTCTGATGGGCTTGAAAATGCATGGAAGCAACTCAATGAAAAACTTGAGACATTAAAGATGCCCGAAGAATGTGAAAAATGTGATTATATAGAATTTTGTCAGCGTTGTCCCGGATTGCTTTGTGCAGAAAGTGGCAGTGCAGAAAAAGTTTCCGATTCAGTGTGTGACACAGCGAAAAAACTTTATTTTGCTTATAAGCGGTTAAAGGAGGCAAAAGAATGAAAAAGAAATATATTAAACCTGAATCTTTTCTCTATTCTGTTGCATTTAATGAAAATATAGCTGCTTCTGATGGCGGTAGTGATAGTGTGGGTGACGACTCTGTTGCGGGCTCAATGATTATCTTGTTTTCTCAGAGTGTTACACCTTGTAGAGATTATTATACAAAGTCAGACAAGAAGGTTACGGTACCTAATGGTTCTTCATTCGTTCAGTATTTCTTGGAAATGCAGAGTTTAGGTGCACCGGTTGGTTGCCTGTTCCTTGTTTAATGAGTAATTACTTATTTGCCGATTGTCCCTTTGAAATTACATTTGGAGGGCAAGAAAAAAGGTACAAGGACTTTTGTTCGGCAGAAAGTTTGACCCCGATTCAAAGAATCAGTATATGTAACTTTGACGATATGTGCGGTTTTGCCTATGGCGTGGAATACCTCATTCATGAATCCACCCACTTTTTCCGTAGTTATGAAAATCCCACATCTATGATGTTTGCAAATAGAGATTGGACAAATATAAATATTTGTAGGGATATCAACGGGGAATATAGTGAAGAATTAGTTGTAACTGCTGTTTATTCTCGACTATGCAGTGAAAAAACTATGCTGATACACGCTTCGCACATAGATTATAACGGAAAAGGTATTCTATTCATCGGACAGTCAGGTATCGGCAAAACTACGCAGGCCGAACTTTGGGAAAAATATCGTGGAGCAAAAATAGTAAATGGTGACAAGGCATTTGTAAGAATAACCGATAAGGGAATATATGCCTATGGAACACCATGGAAAGGTTCATCCATCTATTGTCTTAATGAAAAATCTAAAATAAAGGCGATTGTAGTTTTATCTCAAAGCGATAATAATAGCATAAGAAGATTATCACAGATAGAAGCAACACAGATGTTTTTACCTCATGTATTTATGCCACGGTGGGATGAACAATGTGTTAGCGATATGCTTGAAACTTTTGATAAGGTAATTAACGATATTTCGGTATGGCATTTAACTTGCAGACCGGATGAGGAAGCTGTAGCGATAACAAAAAAAGCAATATTTGACATATAAGCAAAAATGACACTCTCCAAAAGAGAGTGTCATTTTTTATAACAATACTTTACTCATTTTGTATAAACTGATAAGTTTTAAGGGTACTTGGATTGTTGTTATTTATTCTTTTTTGAAACTTCATTTTTTTCGCTACTGTTTACAATCATAACAGATGCAGAGAAAATTAAAATTCCTAACATAAGAAACAGTACAAAGAAAAAGGCACCTTCAAGCTTAATTGCTGTTACATCCATAAATGAAAGCGCAAGACTTGCGAGGCCTCCCTCCATATTTAATACTTCGGCTAAAGGCACGACATCATTAATGATGGGTTTTGCAAAAAAGCTGTCAAATGAAATGAATGAGGCTAACATAGAAAGTAATCCGGCACCTGAAAGCCAAAGCACGACCTTAACTTTGTTAGAAAAAAGTGCAAAGCCAAGAATTACTAATGCAATAATAAGTGCAATTAAAAAGAAAATAACAGCAAAAAGCACAGCTCGAAGATATTGGTTATCCCAAATCATATTTAACGAAAGGCTTTGAGAGTCGCTTTCAAAAAGCTTATTAAGGAGTTCAGCGGTTGACCATTCAAAATATGTTCCGCCCGGGTCATCTGGTTGACCCAACAATTCTAAAATGCTGGACACTTCCTCATGCATAACAACAATAAAGATTAGTTTTGAAAAATATGCAAGAGGAAACATAGCAACAACCATGATCGCTGTTACTACTCTATAAAGGATATCGAACCCGGTAGTTTTTTGTTTAAGTTGATTTGTTTTACTCATATTATTTCCCCCAAGAAGAATTGAGTTGAACTGTTCTGTTAAATACAATGTTTTTATCTGTTGAGGTAATATCCACACAGAAATAACCCTGCCGCATAAATTGGAATGTGTCACCGACTTTAAGCCCTTCTTTAAGACCACCTTCAATAAGGCAATCTTTAAGGATTACAAGGGAATCCGGATTAAGGTTTTCTGTGAAAGCACCAGCACTTTCATCAGATGGATTTTCTTTGTTGAAAAGTCTGTCATAAAGCCGAACTTCAGCTTTGAACGAATCCGCTTCACTTACCCAATGGAGTGTTCCTTTAACCTTTCTGCCATCAGGTGAGTTACCACCCCGGCTTTCAGGGTCATAAGTACAATGAACACAGGTTACATTACCGTTTTCATCAGTGTC